>NZ_JSFH01000007.1 GCF_000784835.1 Thermotoga sp. Mc24
CGACATAAGGCCAGCGTATCCAGACAGGAAGGTGTTGTATCTTTCTGGGGGAAACCAGCAGAAAGTAGTACTTGCGAAATGGCTTGCTTTGAAGCCGAAGGTTCTCATACTGGACGAACCGACACGAGGAATAGACGTAGGGGCAAAGGCAGAGATATACAGGATCATGTCACAACTTGCAAAAGAAGGAGTAGGTGTCATCATGATCTCGTCAGAACTTCCTGAAGTTCTTCAAATGAGCGACAGAATCGCTGTGATGAGCTTTGGAAAACTCGCTGGTATCATTGATGCTAAAGAAGCTTCTCAAGAAAAAGTTATGAAACTCGCTGCTGGGTTGGAATAGCAAGTGAAGGAGGTTCGCAAATTGCATAGCATGGAAGTTTATTCCCTAAAGCAGGCAAAAACTATCAACAAATTGAGAGTTCTCAACACGATAAGATTTGAGCCTGGAGTTACTCGAAACATGATATCGGAAAAAACCGGGCTCGATCCCAGCACTGTTACAAAACTCGTGAACGAGATGAAGAGGAAAAGGATGATCTACGAGAAAGGAATACTCCCATCGAAGTTGGGAAGGCACTCCAAACGACTCTACGTGAACAGAGATTTTTCAAAGGCGATAGTGGTCGATCTTGGGGTGACGCATTCCATCGTTGGGATATCGTTTTTCGATGGGACAGTTGAAGTGGTCGATGAATTCGACACGCCCGACACACCTGAGGAGTGTTTCAGAGTTTTGACGGAAAAGGTTTCCAGGTTCCCCGGTGTTTTTCCATTGATTGTGATAGGGGTTCCAGGATCTGTTGATAAGACTCACAAGAAATTGGCATTCGCTCCAAATCTCAACAGATGGAGAGACATAGATGTGGAGAAGTACTTCAAGGTGTTCGAGGTGTATTTGGAGAACGACGCGAACCTTGCGGCCCTCGCGGAAATGATGAGAAACAAACATTTCGGTGATAGAAAGAACATCGTGTACATACTCGTCAGAGAAGGAATAGGTGGAGGCATTATCATCGAAGGAAAACTCTACAAGGGTTCTTTCAACGCGGCTGGAGAGATCGGTCACATGAAAATGTACGACAGAGGACCGTGTTTTTGTGGAAGGGTCGGATGCTGGGAGGCCAACACTTCCATCTCCCACTGCGTCCGTCAGTATGAAAAGAAAAAACCTCTTCCAGGAAGAACCATGTACGAAAAGTTCGAAACGCTCTGCAAAATATACGAAGAAGACCCACTGGCTAAAGAGGTACTGGACGAATTCACCGGTATCCTCATAGATGGTATTGTGAATCTTGTGAACATTCTGAGCCCAGAGATCGTGATTGTTGGCGGAGAAGGAGTATTTCTTCCTGAAGGTGTATTTGAGGTGATTGTATCAGAAACGAGAAGACAGGTTCATCCAATGGATAAAGAGGTTTCCGTTGAGAAGGGTAGTCTCTCCAACAAAGAAGTGGTTTTAGAGGGGACTTCGATACTTTCTTCCATGATGATAAGTGAAAGACTAGTGTAAAATGAGGGGGATTTCCCCCCTCACTTTTCCAAGAGGATCCTTATCTTTCCATCACCGCATGGAACTACGAGCTGATCGCCCACCTTTATGAAATGTCCTATCTTTTGATCAGAGGCTTTCAAAGAAGTCTTCAAGGTCAGATCTGGAAAAGCAAAAATTTTGATATTTCCATTCCAGGTTCCAACAAAGAGTTCCTTTTCATCGATTAATAGAGAGGACACTGGTTCGTTCAGGTAGATCTCGCGGACTTTTGAACCTGTATCCAAGC
Organism: Thermotoga sp. Mc24; assembly: GCF_000784835.1. Lineage (NCBI taxonomy): Bacteria > Thermotogati > Thermotogota > Thermotogae > Thermotogales > Thermotogaceae > Thermotoga > Thermotoga sp. Mc24. The sequence continues at coordinate 1,782 of NZ_JSFH01000007.1, forward strand.
TCCAGAGAATGACCTTTCCGTCTTCTCCACCTGAGACAAGAAAGTCCCCAGCGAATTTCACAGCGTTTACGTTTCCTCTGTGACCTTCCAGCAGAAGTACTCTTTCCCCTGTGTCTGCGGAGAGAACTTCTACGTAACCTATCTTGTCTTTTGGATCAGAGTAAGAAACTCCGAAGGCGATGAATTTGTTGTTCATATCAATCGTTTGGATCATTTCGTGTTCTGTGTCTTTTCTCCATATCTCTTCGAAGGTTGGATATCTGAACAGAGCGACACTTCCGTCGTAGAATCCTATTGCCATTCTATCGTTTTGAAGAGCGATGTCCATTGTGCTCGTCGTGCCAACTTTGATTCTCTTCACGAGCTTTCCATTTTCCAGGTTATAAATCTTGAGTTGATTGCTATCAAGACAGGAAATGATGTTGTTTTCTACTGTCAAAAGCTTTCTGACCCCTGATAGAGCCTTTATCCTGTGTTCAGCGATCCCCTTCTCAGCGTTCCATATCAGAATTTCTCTATCGTCACTGCCGCTCACGATGAATTTCCCGTCGCTTGATAAAGCTACTGTGTTCACCGAGAGTTGGTGACCGTAGAGAGAGTACTGAAGCTCCAGATCGGCATTCCACACTTTGACAGTTTTGTCCATTCCGTAGGTTGCTATGCTACCGTCATCTGAAGAGACGAAAAGAACGAAGTTGTTATGAGCGTCGATTGATTTCACCACTTCGTTTTTCTGAATGTTCAAAACCACAGCTTTGTAGTCGTCGGCTACAAAAATGAGATCATCATTGTCAAGAAAAGCCAAATCGTTCACCGTTATAGCGTGGTCGTACTGGAGGACGAGATTTCCATTCGAGGCGTTCCATACCTTTACGGTGTTTCCCCCACAGGTTGCGATCAACTGTCCATTCTCTGAGAACACGATCTTTTTAATTCCTTCAGGATGGGCCTTGAGGGGAATGGAAAATGATTGATTCGAGAGATCCCTGATCACAGCAAGTCCGTTGGCCAGTCCCACGACGTATCTGTTCTCATAAGCGGCGATTTGAACAACCGATGGTCCAAGCTTTTGAGAAGAGATTTCCTCTCCATCCGGGAAAGACCATATTCTCACCGTTCCATCGAAAGAGGCGCTTAGGATTTTACTGCCTGCTACAGCGACGGAAGAAACACCTTTTATGTGACCTTTGAGGAGATGTGTTTCACCCGTCTCCAGATTCGTCACACCAACTGTTTTGTCGTCCGAAGCGCTCACGATAAACCCGTTCTCAAAGATCACTTCGTTTACTCTGTTGTCGTGGACTTTGAAAGCTCTGTAATAGGATCCGTCTTTGTAGACGATGATTTCACCGTTTCCCGTTCCAAGTAGGAGATAACCATCTTTGAATGTTAAAGCTGAAATATCGCTGAATCCCAGCACCTTCTCGAGTTTGAATGTTTGAGAGAAAGTCAGGATTGAAATGATGATCAAAATCAGTATCAGTGATTTTTTCATCGGCTCACCCTCCTGGAATGGATTTCAAAGCCCCAGCTCACGCTGGGGCTTTACCATTGAAATTCTACAACTTTTCACTCTCTGTACAAAACGTACGCAGAAAGCGGTTCGAGTTCTATTGTTCCTTCAACGGTTTCTATCACTTCCGTTCCAGCTTTCTGGCCGTTTACAACCACATTCCATTTTCCTTCTGGCAGCTTGTATGTTGCCTTCTCTGTATTTCCATTGTAAATCACCACAATGTCTTTCCAGGGATCACCACCTGCGTGGTCTTTGAGCATGAACGCAACTATTATTCTTCCACTCGGGAGAAATTCCAGGTGCTTTTTGATCTCTTCGGCATTTTTCAGCCTGAAAGCAGGATGTTCTTTTCTGAGTTTTATGAGGCCTTTGTAATAGTTGAACACATCTATGAACTGAAGTTTTCTTTCGTAATCAAAGCCGTTTATCGAGATAGGGGCGTTGTAGGAGTTGTCGTTGAAATTCTTCGTTCTGCAGAAGTCCTGTCCTCCGTGGAGGAAAGGAACACCTTGAGAAGTGAGGAGAATCGCACCAGCCAGTTTCTGGGCGTTTTTCAGTTCTTCTTCGGTCCATTCCTTTTTCTTATCAGCTTTGGCGGCGAGGTAGTTCTTGTCCCACAGTGTGTGGTTGTCGTGAGACGCTGCGTAGTTTATCGTCTCTTCTGGATCAAGGGCGAAGCTTTTGATGAGTTTTTCGTCGTAGTTTATGCTTCCAACAACACCTCTTTTGATCTTGGTTTCCTTTCCGTATCCTCCCATGACGAATCCCTTGACGCTCGGGTTGAACACGGAACCCCTTATTGCGTCTCTGAACTCATCGTTGAAAGCTGCCACGTGTGTGCCGGCGACATCGCTCTTTCCAAACCTGATCGGTGCTCCCCATCCACCCCACGGTTCGCCGTAGAGAATGATAGTTGGATCGATTTTATGAAGAGCTCTTTCGACTTCGAGCATTGTCTTTTTGTCGATAAGACCCATCTGATCGAACCTGAATCCGTCTATGTGATACTCCTTTACCCAGTAGGTGACGGTATCGACTATGAATTTTCTCATCATGGGTCTTTCGCTTGCGATGACGTTACCACATCCGCTTTCGTTCAAATAGGCACCTGTCTTGTCGATTCTGTAGAAGTAGTACGGCACCGTCTGATCGAACGCAGAGAGTTCGCCTATACCGTAGGTGTGAGGGAACACCATGTCCATAATCACACCTATACCGTGTTTGTGAAGGGCTTTGACCATTTCTTTGACTTCTCTGATTCTCGTGTGTGGGTTTTTGGGATCGGTTGAGTATCTGCCCTCCGGAACCATGAACAGGTAAGGATCGTAACCCCAGTTGTAGTACTTCTCGAAATCTTTATCGAGTTCGTCGCCTGTGTAGAAATCAAAGAAAGGAAGTATATGAACGTGTGTAACACCGAGTTCCACAAGGTGCGAAAGGCCTGTTGTCACACCGCCCGGTCCTTTCGTGTTTTCTTCGGTGAGCCCGAGATAGAGGCCTTTGTTTTTTACCCCGGAGTTTTCGAGTCCTGTGATGTCCGCTATGTGTATTTCATAGATTATCGCGTCTTCGTATCCTTCGATTTTCGGTCCCCTGTCGTTTTCCCATCCTTCTGGGTTTGTCCTGGCAAGATTCACAACGGCGCTCTTTTTGCTGTTTGCGTAAACCGCTTTCGAATAAGGATCGACGGTTGTTCTGATCTTTCCGTAGTTTTCCAGCTGATAGAGGTAGAACACTCCGTCGAGATCGCCTTCAACAACCGCTTCCCAGACCCCGTTTCCCTTGTATTCCATGTTCACAACCTGGTACGGTTCTGTGTCTTCTCCGTTCTTGAAGAGAAGCACCTTTACCCACTTAGAAACGGGAGACCAGACTCTGAATATCGTTTTCTCTGGAGAATATATGGCTCCGAGCTCTCCATCGTAATAGTAGTTGTCCAGAATCTCCATCATGATGACCCTTGCCGGTTTGTAACCTTCTATGATCAGTTCCACGTCTTTTCTGAGGACTTCTTCTTTCAGGGATTCAGAAAGGACGATTCTCACGTAGTTCGTCACGTCTATGTCCGTGGGATCAGCCTTTTCCACCCTTGAAACGGGAATCTCTTTTCCGTCAATGATGACTTTGAAGAGTTCTTTCTTTTTTGTATCCACGGGATTCGTTAAGAACGCTTCGATCACCTTGTTCGACCTTGCCTGTGCGAAGAAGATTCTGGGAGATGTGTCTGGTTTTTCGTAGAAAATCTCTTCCACTCCCTGGAGTATCCACACTTCAGCCTTTCCGTCTTTTATCTCTATGAACCTGTCTTTGGCCACGTCTTTTGCCTGCCACTCGTTCAGCCTCACTATGATCCCCACCTTTGTAAGATCCATTGGTAATTTCACTACTGCTACTTTACCAAAATCGTCCTCACCTGTGAACTGGTAAGCTTTCCCTTCCTGAGACACAGGTTCTACGGGCCATATCCAGAGATTCCACCCATCGTACTTTCCGTCGTATCTGTGATAGTGGACTACGATGGTGGTTTCTGAGAATATCAAAGCAGAAAGGAGGAGAACAAGTAACAACCAGAGTTTAGTCTTCACGTTGGATCACCTCACAATCAGAAGTTGACTTCACCTTGGAAATCTAGATAGATGTTCTTGTATGCGTCGTAAGTTACTCCAAGTTTTGCGCTTGCGAATTCGTTTCTGAGCTCCCCAAAGACGGTTATTTTGTCGGGGTCGTTTTCGAAGTTGTCGTAGTCTCCGTATCTGTAGGCCAATCCGAGGACATAGGTGTCATCGAAAACGTACCCTGCGCTTACCGTGTACGTTTTGTTGTTGAAATTGTAGTCTCCGTAGAGTTCCAGGTTGAATAGATCAATGCTTGCTTTGAGAAATCCTTTGTCTTCTGAAGATGTTTTTTCATAGTACAGGTAGTTGACATCGAAGTTGTCCGAATCGACTTCGAGGTTCACAAAGTAGAGAACGGGCTTGGCAAAGATCAAACCAGTCCAGACGGTTGTTTTTGCTCCAAGAAGATCAAAGGATAAGAAGCCTGCGAGGTCTATTTTTTCTATCCCAAGCAAGTAATTACTTCCAAAGTATGTACCGAAATTCTCTCCCGAAACTCCTATCAAAAATCTTTCCTTTTCCGCGTTTGTGTCAAAAGCGACATCAGCTGTGAACTTGTAGGAAAGGAAAGAAATACCGAGACCAAAGCCTGTTTCGGCGAACCATTCTTCGTAGGGCTTCCCTTCCACCAGAGATGCCACGTTGTAGTGTCCGAAAACCTCGAAACCGTCCTTTTCCACTTTTATGTTCGCGCTGTCCAAGAAAGATCCTTCCGGTTTGAAATTCAAGGTTGCTTTCAGGAAGTCGGTTTTTACACCGAGAGTGAGTTCATGGGAGCTTTCGAGAGATTTGAGGAAGGTATCCGTTGCGTATTTGTAAGTCAGATCAATGTTGTACTTCCCGAAGAACGGAGTCTCACTCTCGGAACTCTGCTCCAGAGGTTTTATGACGAGTTTTCCATCCTCTTCAGAGAGCATGAAAGCGCCGTTTTTTCCACCGAATCCATCCGGGACATAGGAAGGCGCGTTGGGATCTTCTTGCCAGACCTGATTCCCCGCTATCGTGAAGACGTACTTGTACTGATAAGTGCCGGGGTTGAGCTTGATTCTTGCCACCCAGAGTTCCCCTTCTTTTTCCATTGGATTCGCTGTGGTGCTCCAGTTGTTGAAACTTCCCGCAACGTAAGCCTCGGAAGCTTCTGGCTTTCTAACAACGAAGACGACAAAACCGTCTTCCACGCTGAGTCCTTCTTTCAGCTCGGATTTTTCAACTTCTTCTGGTTCGGCTTCTGCGGTTTCTTGCTGAGCGACTTCGGGTGCTTCTTCTGAAGTCTCTTCCTGGACAGTTTCCTCGATGGGAGATTTTACCTTCAGTTCTCCGTTTTCTTCGTAAACTTCGAAAACACCGTTCTTTCCTCCGAAACCGTCATCGACGAAAGCGAGGGCGTTGGGGTCGGTTACCCACTCTTCACCGTTCACAACGAACTTGTATTCATACACTCCGGGACCAAGTTCCAGTACTCCTTCCCACCATCCGTCTCCAAGTGGGTACATCTCTATTTCTTCTGCGTTCCAGTTGTTGAAACTTCCAGCTATGGTTACGAATTCCGCTTCGGGATTGTAGTATCTGAGAACCACTATACCGTCTTCGACAAAGATGGTGTCTTCCCTGTCGGGGTTAGGCTCGTATTTCTTTGATTCTTCTTTCTTCTGAGGGCCAACGATGAAGAGCTGTCCGTCTTTTTCTACCAGTGTGAATATTCCGTTGTAGCCTCCGAAACCATCGTCCACGTATCCGGGTGCGTTGGGGTCTTCTTTCCACGTAGTTCCATCTATCACGTATTTGTATTGATACGTTCCTGGTTCGAGTTCGAGCTCTGCTCTCCAGAGACCGGGTTCCACTTCTTCCATTGGAAGCGCTGTGGGATTCCAGTTGTTGAAGGTTCCTGCGAGGTACACCACCTTGGCTCCTTCCCACTCGAAGGTGAAAATCACTTTTCCGTTTTCTACAAAGACATCAGAAAATACGAAGACACTCAGCAAAAGCACAGAGAGAATGAGAAGTTTTTTCATACCTTAGACACCTCCTTACCACCACGTCGAATATTCAAGAGAGATTTTCTTGACAAAGTTTATCTGGCTGGAGAAATCGCCATCGCCAAGAGAGAGTTTGAACTCGGACTTTTCATCCGTGAACTTCAGCTCGTAGTAGGCTGTGTACGCCTCTGTGTAGAGAGTGTTCAGATACTGCCACTTGGCGAAGAAGTTGACACTGCCGAAGTTTTTCCACAGTTCCGCGTATAATACCTCACCCATCGCGCTTGTGGAATCGTGGGCTGGTTTGCCGAACTTGTAAGAGATCTTTCCATTGAAGCCGATGAAGCTGAAGTTCTTTCCAACTTCCATTCCGAAGTCATCCCAGTTGAGAATGTCAGAATCGAATTTCGTTCCTTCTTTCCAGATCTTGAACCAGACATCACCGGAAGAGTACTCGACACCGTATTTGGGAGTCTTCGATGTGAACTTGTAATCGAACCAAAGCTTGAAGTCGCCGAATGTCGTCCAGAGGTTCGCGAGTATCTCACCTTCGAGATCGTTGTCGTTCACGTAGTCACAGTAGTCAAGGTGTGTTTCTGAACCTACTCCGGTGAGTTTCACTCCGTGTTTCCAGTCTGCGGTTGAAATACCAAACATGTAGAAGAAATTGTTTGATCCTATCTTTTCCTCGTTCTCATAACTCACACCGAATTCTCCAAAATACCTGAGGTCTGGTTCCCAGTTGAAATCGAAGTACATGTCGTTCACTGTGGAGCGTTTCCCGAGCATCGTGCTGAAATAGAAATTCAAAAGATTTCCTCGGTACTGGAGATAAGAAACATCCCCTGTGGTCACACCTCTGAAACCGAAAAGCTCAATTTCAAGTCCGTTTCTGGAGTCGTAGTCGTCGTCGAAGCTGTAGATTCCGAGCCAGTCACCTGTAGATCCGAAGATTCTGTTGTAGTAAGCCTTGAGGTCCACCAGATCTGTATCGAGTGCGATGTATCCGGAGTCGAGTTTCAAATCTTTGGTTGTGAATTCGCCGGAAAGACTGTTCCCCGAGAGGTACAGCTCAGTGTAGCTGGATCCGCTCTGGTTTTCCAGATCGTAGGAGTAACCCACCTTGAGAGAACCCGTTGGCGAAAAGGAGAACACGTAAGAAAACGCAAGAAGACACATTATCAAAACAGCGAGTTTTTTCATATTTCTCACCTCACTCCACATAGGCTTGAAGTGTGCTCGTTTTCGGATCGAATTCTATGACGAGAGTTCCGTCTTTGTCCGCGGTGAAGGTGGCGTTTTTACCGTATCCGGCGTTGTAACTGGTTCCGTCGAACTGCTCCTCGTAAGGAGTCCAGTCGGTGTTTCTTGCGATTTTGTATTGTATCGTTTCACCGGAGGAGATGGTGTAGCCTGTGTTCAAAACAAACTTTCCATCCTGATAAGTCATCTCCTCAAGCGTCCAGTTGTTGAAATCTCCGGCGCAGTACCAGGGAGGTGTTTCTTTCTCAGAGTCTCCCGCTCCCTTTGCTGTGTCATTTTCCATCAGGTTCGGTGTTGCGTATATGGTGACGGTGGTTCCAACGAGCTGTTTCCACAGAGGAATCTCGGAAGTGGTCTTCACTGGTTTTCCGTTTTCAACAACCACAACCTGATACCAAGTGATGTCATTTTCAAAGCTCAAAACGGAAGAAGGAAGCTCCAGGGTGTAGAAATCACCCTGAAGCGCCATTTTGTATTCGGAGCTCGGCACACCGTTTGAGAAATCTCCAACCACATAAACACCGTCCGGGAGCTTTATATTGAGCAGTGTCATACATCCAGAAAGAAACGTAATCAACAAAAGAGCTGGGATTATCTTTTTCAAGGAGATCACCTCCTCAGTTCACTTGGAGAAGATAGAGATTCGTGAAAGTATCAGAGTCACCCCATTCGTTGTTATCATCACCAATTGCAGAATCATCAGGAATGCTGTCTACAGCCGAACCATTACCACCTGTTATCCAGACGATCAAAGCCACGTCCTGTTTTCCTCCAATGGCAGACCATGGAATCGCTATTTCCATAGTTTGAAGTCCACTACTGGTGTCACCGGTGTAATCGAAGGTTCCTCCAACATCAGCTATTGATCCATAATTCCATCCTGAACCGTTCCATGTACAGAAGTTGTCAGAACCTAACCCAGAGCCACCACCCCACCAGAAGTAGATCTCGTAATCTACAGCGTAGCCTGCGTCGAAGTTTATCTTTCTTCCCCACGCGTCACTGTCTCCTGTGTAGTAACCACCGGGTTTTATGTCGATACCTATTCCATAGGCAACATTCCAGGATCCGGGGTTTTGAATATCGACCATATGGTTTTGAGTATCGAATCCTATGTAGAGGTACGTCGCGTCGTAGGTCACGTAGAGCTGGTACAGGTCTGCTCCATTTCCACCACCAGGATTCGTGCTCGTTGCCACGGGGGTTCCAAGGTCGCTCAGATCGCCGTCTACAACGATCGCACCTGTTTCAGTGGGCTGCTCCGGTTCAGTGGGTTCTTCTGGTTCGCTCGGTGTTGTGGGTTCTGTCTGATTTATTTCCTCACTCACGTTGCCTTCGCTGTCGCATACGACGAAGTTTACAACAGGTGCTGGCTGTGGGATACCACCATTTGTTGTCGAATCGTGGTCGGGCTGATTTGGATAGAAGTCTCCAACCCACTGATTGGTACCATCCGTTCCTCCACTGATGGCGAAGACGGCTTTCACCTGAGTGACTTGATCGGAGACTGGGATCTTGAGCTCTGCTATTGTAGATCCAGTTCCAAACTGGGCGGTCACTTGGTCGGTGATATCTGTGAGGCTTCCATCCTGAGACACTCTCCAGACTTTGTATTCGTTGCTCTGATTCACTTCAACGATGAGATCTATGTCGCCGTTGGGGTTTGTGAAGTTTCTGTTTGCATCGTTCAAACCCTTGTAGGAGACTGTCTGAGCTCCGGTCACATCGACAAGATCGATCAGAACAAGAAAGACATTATTGTTTCCATCGCCTCCTATCACATATTCACCAGCGATGTAGATGTTTGCACCATCGAAGAGCAAACCTGCCTTCAAAAGCTCGTTGTCAGCTCCCCATTTGGAATCATCTGCTGCGTCTTCCTTGATCTTGCTTCCCCAGTCGCTGAGAGAACCATCGGTGGTGACCATATCTTTGACGACAGGTGGTGTTCTCAGACATCCGTAAAGAACAAGAGATAAGACCGCCAAAACCAGGAAGAGTTTTTTCATTTTCGCACCTCCTCACTTTTTGAAAATGTACGCTTTCATGGGATCCACAGTGAAGGATTCACCCGCTGAAAAAGACACGTTTGACTCGTTCCAGATGAAGTTTTCAAAATCTACCTCGAGAATCATCGTCATGTTTTCTTCAAAAGTGAAGCTGTTTTGCCAGACTGGATCCGGATTCAAGACCACCAACAGCTTTTCGTTGGAGGATTCTCTGTAGAACGCTATGAGGTTTTTCCAGTCCCTGAAGATCGTTTGATCTCCATTCAAAATGGCGTCGTGATCTTTTCTGAAGTTGAGAATGAATCTGATGAAATTCAAAAGACTCTTCGGATCGTTTTCCTGTTCTTCGACGGAGAAGCCATCGTAAGGATCGTCATAGATACATCCGTCAACATCAGCGTTTCCAAAGGTTATCCCCGCGTTTTTGTAGACTTCCTTTGTCCAGAAGGTTTGACCTTCTCCTGTACCGCTTGCGTACCACTGCATCGGCTCTCTCACCGGCTCGTCATATACAGGACCGTGCCACTTGAAACCTCTCGTTCCAATTTCACCGCCGTAGTAGATAACAGGAGATCCTTTCAGTGTGAATATCAGAAAATACCAGAGAGCAGCACGTTTTTTGATGAACTCGTAGTCGGACTCGGAGAACTTTTTGTAATGTTCTTGAAGATGGGAGAAGAACCTGTGGAGATCGTGATTCTCAAGAAACAGGAAAGACTCCTCAACCCAGTTGTTTTCTATCATTCCATCCTGCCCTTCTGGGTAGTTCCTTATACTGTACATGAGGGCGAAATTGAAAACGGGAATTGGATATAGAGAAAGATCGTACGTGTTTCCGCTGAACACCTCTCCCACAAGTATGGCATCGGGCTTTTTGGAAAGCACATAATCTCTGAACCATTCAAAATATTCGGCCGACTCCTGTATCCCATCGTCCCAGGACCAGCCATATATGTGCTTTGCAGCATCTATTCTGAATCCATCAACACCTTTGGAAATCCAGAAATCCACGATTTTCTTTACTTCTTCTCTCACTTTCTGACTGTCGTGGTTCAGATCCGGCATGTTATAGCCAAAAAGTCCGAAATACCAGACTTTTTGACCCTTTGAGTTGATCTTCCAGTGCCAGTGATCCTGACCAGAATGATCTTCAAGACTCATTATGTAGTAGTCCCAGTACGGAGAGCTGGTCGTGTTTTCCACGGCGTCTTTGAACCAGGGATGCTCATCGGATGTGTGGTTGATCACGAGATCCATTATTACCTTTATTCCGTTCTCATGGAGCACCTGGATCATGTTTTCGAGATCTTCCATGGTGCCGTAGTCTTTCTCGACGTTGTAGTAGTCTGTTATGTCGTATCCATGGTATGAAACAGCCTCGTTGAAGGGCATAAACCACACAGCGTCAATGCCGAGTTTCCTCAGATAGTCAACTTTCTGAGAAACACCGTTTATGTCTCCCACACCATCTCCGTCGCTGTCGTAAAAGGAGCGAATGAAAATTTCGTAGACGACGGGGTATTTTACTTCATTAATAGAAAGGTTGGAGGCTGAATCACCTGTGTTTGTGCTGTTTGAATGTGGATTACTTGAAACGAGGGATTGACTCATAGACGTTTGAAAGCAGGAGGTGAGGAAGAGTAAAAATACCAGAGCAAGCAGTAAAAAAGTCTTCTTCACAACCTCCACTCCTCCTTTCAAAAAAATCCACGATCAATAAATTAACACAAATCCGTCTGTTTATATTAACACCCAATTCACAACGTGTCAATAGGGTTAACGGAATTTCGATATTTCTGAATGAAACGGTTGATGAATAATTTAAAAACACCGATTCGAATCCAGATTGACATCACGAAAATTCGGTGTTAAAATCCTTAGTGAAACATTTTGTGAATTTTCTGACAGTAAACTCTTTGTAATCCAAAGGAGGTGTCCATGGTGAAGAGACTGCTCGTTTTAATGCTTGTTGTGATTTCTGCCCTGGTGTTAGCTCAAACAAAACTCACTATCTGGTGCTCCGAAAAGCAGGTTGACATCCTCCAGAAACTCGGGGAAGAATTCAAGGCAAAGTATGGAATTCCTGTTGAAGTTCAGTACGTTGATTTTGGAAGCATCAAATCCAAATTCCTGACGGCGGCTCCACAGGGACAGGGTGCAGACATCATTGTTGGAGCACACGACTGGGTAGGAGAACTCGCCGTCAACGGTTTGATCGAACCCATTCCCAACTTCTCTGATCTGAAGAATTTCTATGACACGGCTCTCAAAGCTTTCTCTTACGGTGGAAGACTCTACGGAGTACCGTACGCCATGGAAGCGGTTGCTCTCATCTACAACAAGGACTACGTTGATGCTGTTCCTAAGACCATGGATGAACTCATAGAAAAAGCAAAACAGATAGATGAGGAATACGGAGGAGAGGTCAGAGGTTTCATCTACGATGTCGCCAACTTCTACTTCTCTGCGCCGTTCATCCTGGGTTACGGAGGATACGTCTTCAAGGAAACACCTCAGGGACTCGACGTGACAGACATTGGACTTGCAAATGAAGGAGCAATCAAAGGAGCGAAACTCATAAAGAGAATGATCGATGAAGGTGTTCTCACCCCGGGTGACAATTACGGAACGATGGATTCAATGTTCAAAGAAGGTCTTGCAGCTATGATCATCAACGGACCTTGGGCTATAAAATCTTACAAAGACGCGGGTATAAACTACGGAGTTGCTCCCATTCCTGAGCTCGAACCGGGTGTTCCTGCCAAACCATTCGTTGGTGTTCAGGGATTCATGATCAACGCCAAGTCTCCAAACAAAGTGATCGCCATGGAATTTCTCACGAACTTCATTGCGAGAAAAGAGACCATGTACAAGATATACCTCGCAGATCCAAGACTTCCTGCGAGAAAAGATGTTCTCGAACTCGTCAAAGACAATCCCGATGTTGTTGCGTTCACTCAGAGTGCTTCCATGGGAACACCGATGCCAAACGTGCCGGAAATGGCTCCTGTCTGGTCTGCCATGGGAGACGCTCTCAGCATCATTATCAACGGACAGGCCAGTGTCGAAGATGCTCTCAAAGAGGCTGTGGAAAAAATCAAGGCACAGATAGAAAAATAATTCGAAGTGCTATCATTAGTCAAAGAAGAGGGGGACTTTTCCCCCTCTTTTAAAAATTCAGGGAGGTCTGATCGCTGTGAAAGGGCTTCTCAAAATCTTTCTGATATTGTTTCTTGCTGTATTCAACTCAGGAATGGTATGGGCAGGAATTTTCCTGCTTCAAAATTCTTATTATGAACTTGGAATCGTTCTTCTCACGCTTCTCGTACTCATAGATTACTTCATTTTCAATCCGAAGGCTTACCCTTACAGATACACCATTCCCGCTTTGATATTACTTTTTGTGCTCGTTCTCTATCCTATATATTTCACTGTGAAGGTTGCGTTCACCAATTATGGAACAGGACACCTCATGACGAAACAAGAGGCCATCGAGAGAATTCTTTTCGACCCGAATTACACTTATGTTCCAGAGAACGCTGAACCTGTTGAATACATGGTTTTCTCCGTGTTCAACGGTTTGAATCCTACCGAGGACTTTGTTGTTCTCTTCGAGAAAGATGGGAACATCTACATCGCGGAGCGCCCCGTTGTCGCAAAGAGGAGTGGGAAAGAAGTCCTTTTGAGAGAGTCAACTCTTTTTCCCGTGAAGGATGGAACCGCCGAAGTGAATGGAAAGGTTTATGAAATAGTCCCCTGGCCCGCTTCCATAAAAGAGGTGAACGCCGTCTATTCAGACGGTAAAATTTACAAACCGCTTTACTCACCTGAAGAGGTTTCCCTGAAGAGGTACGAACCTTTCTTCAAGGTAAATGTGGTTCAGAAGTATCTCAACAGGGCGGAGTTTTGGCTCGAGGATCAAAGTTACATGTTCAGAATAGGTGAAAATGGGGAATGGAACTTTTATCCAGTGAAGAGGATTTACTCTCTGTCTTTCGAAGAATCCCTCGAAAACGGAAGGATAACAACGAAACTTGTGGTGAAAAACAATCTCACTGGAAGGCATCTCGTTGAGAGAGAAGGTGCTTTTTACGATTACGATGAAAATGGAAGAGAATTTTTCGTGATTGGATACATGGAATACATTGGTTTCAAGAACTTCTCCAGGATATTCACCGATCCGAAGATCGCTGGTCCTTTTTTCAAGGTTTTCACCTGGACGTTCACCTGGGCTGCTCTCAGTGTTCTTTTCACGTTCGCGATAGGTCTTTCCCTCGCTCTTGTTCTGAACGATAAAACACTGAAGGGAAAGAACGTGTACAGGACGTTACTCATTATTCCATGGGCTGTGCCAGCTTTCATTTCCGTTCTCGTCTGGAGAAACGGAATGTTCAACGAGACTTATGGAATTCTCAACCGATTTGTTCTTCCGTTCTTGGGATTGGATCCGGTGAAGTGGTTCAACGATCCGTTCTGGGCGAAGGTCGCAGTTCTTACCGTCAACACGTGGCTGGGATTTCCGTACATGATGGCCGTCTCACTCGGAGCTTTGCAGAGCATTCCAGAGGAGCTCTACGAAGCCGCTGCGATCGATGGAGCTGGAAAATGGAGGAGATTCTGGACCATCACGTTTCCGCTTCTGATGACCACTGTGGCTCCTCTGTTGGTCGGAAGTTTTGCTTTCAACTTCAACAACTTTGTGAACATATATCTGCTCACCGGTGGAGGTCCCGCAATGGCTGGAACCACAACTCCTGTTGGACACACGGACATTTTGATCTCCTACGTTTACAAACTCGCGTTCGAAGGAGGAAGGGGGCAGGACTTTGGTTTTGCCAGTGCCATATCCATCATCATATTCTTCCTCGTTGGAGGAATCAGCTTTGTGAACTTCAAACTCTCTGGTGCGTTTGAAGAGGTGAGTGAATGATGGTGAGAAAAAAGAATAGATGGCTCACGCATGTTCTTCTAACACTTCTTGTTGTTGTGGTTCTCTTCCCCATCGTTTGGGTTGTTTCTACCTCTTTCAGGAGGGATGAGGCGGCTTTCTCCCCGAAACTCTTCTCGTCTCGTCTCACCCTTCAGCACTACAAAGATCTGGTGGTCCCTGAAAAAAACCTTCCCGTTCTCATACAGGAGATGCAGAACCTCGTTTCCAGAGTGGAACCTTTCGACAACGTTTCCAGAGAGAAAGCAGACCGTCTCATCGAAGATCGAATCAGAAGATTTGAAAATTACCTCGCTGAAACGAAGAATCTTTTGGAGGATGTCAACGCGAGAAATTCGAAAATAGAAGAGACGCTTTCCCAGAGGTTCTCCGATGTGTTGTCTTACACAAAAGATGTTCTGGAAGAGGCAAAGAAATTGACTCAGGAGCAGATGGATAAAACCCCATTGCCCGATTTACAGAGGATCGCTGTTGCACTCTATGAAATATTGAAGGGTAAAAACTTTAGAAGTGCTGAATTTCAGGCTTTGAAGGACGTGATCGAGAAAGTAGTGGGTTACAGCGTTGAGAATCAGGACACTCTGAACGATGCCCTTTCTGAACTTGGACTGGTTTATGAGAGAGAAGTAGGAACGTTCATGAAAGAGATCGAAAAACTTAACGATGAAATTGAAACTCTTCAGAGAGAAATAGCTACTCTTGAGAAACAGAAGGAAATCCTTGAGAAAGAAATCCTGGAAAAACAAAAAGTACTCGAGGTTTTGAAGCCCGATATCGATTCCGTGAGCGAGGTTCTCCTCAAACTCAAGGAAATGGTGCACAGTATCAGGAGCAGCAAAGTGGAAGCTACATTTCCTTATGAAGACTCAGAATTGAAATCTTCGCTCGAAAAACTCCTGTCTGAACTCAACACTCTCTACAACAAAATTTCTGCTTTTTCTGATCTTTCGGATCTCTCAGAAAAGATCTTTGCCATGAAGAGTTCTTTAGAAGAGATAGAGAATGTGATAAGCAAAGACGGTGATATTTCCAAAAAAGCCCTCTATGGAAGCTTCGTTCAATCCTTTGAAGAAACGGTTCCTATTGTTGAAGGAATCGTAGAGAAAGTGAGCGACGGAATTGACGATTTCGTTCAGAAGATAAAGGATTTGAAAAGTATAGAAAACGAAATCGTGGTACTAACAGCAAAACTCGATGGTCTGGAGAATAGTATGAACAGAGTGAAATCCTCCCTCTCTGAGAAAGAAAAAGAAATTTCTTCAGCGAAGATATATCTGGATCTCAAGATCTTCAGCTATCAGATCCAAAGCAGAATTGATTCTCTCGAAGATATGAAATCTTTCAACAGCGCTGCGCAGATAAAGCTTCTCTCGATATACAAGACTCTCAAGGACTTTGTGAGTAGCTATGTGTCGGAATACGGAGGAGACGATTTCATCGGAAAGATAAGAAAACTGGCAGCGAAGCTCTCTTGGATAGAAGACTACAGAGATCTGAACAGAAGGATAGAAACGGGTTACAAAAACGCTGTGGAAATCGTTGAAAAAGCTCAGAATATCCTCGATGACTTCAAGGGAAGTTATTCGAATCTTCTCGATCTTTCCTTCAAAGGACTTTACGTTTCCTCTGAGCACCTTGAAATGCTGTACGACCTTGTGAAGATGAACTTCGTTCAAGAAGTTCTCACGAACACAGCAGTGGCTTCGAGAAAGGCAGGAACTCTGATGGACACCATTCCTTTGAAGGAATTGAAGTCCGATCTCAAAAAGATCGATGGAGATCTCTACAGGCTCGCACAGATATGGGAGCAGAAGACAAAGCATTACTTCCTCAGATGGGTCATGAACTCGGTGATCGTTGCAGGCCTTGTTTCACTCATCACCACGGCTGTTTGTGCCCTGGCGGCCTATCCGTTCAGCAGAATGAGATTCTGGGGAAGGCAGTACGGAATCATGGCTCTTCTTCTCATTCAGATGTTCCCAGCCATCATGTACATGGTTGCAATATACGGTCTTTTGAAGCTCATCGGTCAGTTCCTTCCATTCTTGGGACTGGATTCTCTCGGAGGCTTGATATTCGCTTATCTCGGTAACATAGCTTACAACATGTACCTCATAAAGGGATTCTACGACACCATTCCTTCGTCTCTCGAAGAGGCCGCTATGATCGACGGTGCAACCAGATTCCAGACCTTCTACAAGATAGTTGTTCCACTCGCGCTTCCTATCCTCACAGTCATAGTGATACTCACCTTTATCGGGACGTTCAACGAGTTCGTCCTTGCGAGGATTATTCTTCAGGACGTGAAAAACTACACTTACGCTCTCGGTCTCTGGACGTTCTCAACGGGTGCTTATGAAACAGAGTGGGGCCTCTTCACGGCCGCAGCTCTTCTTGGTATGACGCCAATGGTGATACTCTTCCTGTCTCTCCAGAAGTACATAGTGGGTGGACTCACGAAAGGATCGGTGAAAGGATGATGTACCCGATGCCGTCTTGGGTTTACGACAGTGTCGTGTATCAGATCTTTCCAGATAGATTTTTCATCGGAAAGGGAAAAACGGTGGAAGACAAAAAGGATCTGTACCTGAAGCGGGGAGGAGTCATAGAGAAGTGGGGAGTTCCTCCCCGCAAACTTCCCGGTGCTCAGCACGTGAAGATCTTCTACGGAGGAGATCTGTGGGGAGTAGCCGAGAAGGTCGATTATTTTGAAGAACTTGGAATCAACGTTCTGTACCTCACTCCTATCTTTTTGTCCGATACCAATCACAAGTACGACACAATCGATTATTTCAGGATCGATCCACAGTTCGGTGGAAAGAGGGCTTTTCTGCACCTTTTGAGGGTTCTCCATGAGAGGAGTATGAAACTCATTCTCGATGGTGTGTTCAACCACGTTGGGAGTCAGCATCCGTGGTTCAAAAAAGCGAAGAGAAACGATCCAGAGTACGTGAACAGATTTTTCCTTTATAAAGATAGGCACAGATCGTGGTTCGACGTTGGAAGCCTTCCCGAACTGAACGTGGAAGTCGAGGAAGTGAAGGAATACATTTTGAAAGTTGTCGAGCACTACTTGAAACTGGGGATAGACGGTTGGAGGCTGGATTGTGGCCACGATCTTGGACCTACCGTCAACCTGTGGATCAACATGAAGGTGAAAGAGTTCTCAGCGGAAAAGTACCTCGTGAGTGAGATATGGACTTACCCGGCAGGATGGGATATGGTTGATGGTCTGATGAACTACAACTTCAGAAACCTCGTGCTGAGCTATGTGAACGGAGAGACGGATTCCATAGGTTTTCACCTGGAAAGAGTTTACAGGGAGACAGAGAACATATTCGGATGCTGGAACATGCTCGACAGCCACGACACCCCGAGACTCGCCACAATGGTTCCCGACAGAGACCTGAGAAAACTCGCTGTAGTTCTTCAGTTCACTTATCCCGGTGTTCCGCTCGTTTACTATGGAACAGAGATAGGCCTCACAGGTGGAGAAGATCCAGAGTGTCGCGCCACCATGGAGTGGAACAGAGAGAAATGGGACGTTGATCTGTTCGAGTTCTACAAGAAGATGATCAGACTGAGAAGGACGGATCCAGGTTTGCGCTTTGGAGAGTTTGTCTTGCTGAACGACTCACCTCTCGCGTTTCTCAGAAAGGCTCCTCATCCCCTTCAAAACACCATCGTGGTGGTGAACCCAGGAGAAGAGAAGGTGCTGGTTCTCTCCATTCCCGACGGAAAAATCATGAACACCACTCCCCTTGTCGATGTGTTCAGTGGAGAAAGATTCCACGTTGACGGCGGGGTTGTGAAGCTTACTCTTCCGGCGAGATCTTTCAGAATTCTTAAGCCCGAGGATCTGAGAGTGGGTAAGTACAGATTGTACAAGAGAGTTTGAAAAAATTCATTGAAGATTCCGGCTGGCTTCCGGCCAGCCTTTCAATTTTTTAAGAAGCGTTTGAATTCATGGAAAAAACGTTCGGAAAGTGTATAGTTGTAACTGATGGATACGAACTACAGGGAGGTGTTTTCATGCCATCTGTGAAGATCGGTATCATCGGTGCGGGGAGCGCGGTGTTTTCTCTGAGGCTTGTGAGTGATCTCTGCAAAACGCCGGGACTCTCTGGCAGCACGGTCACTCTCATGGACATCGATGAGGAGAGACTCGACGCCGTTCTGACCATCGCGAAAAAATACGTTGAAGAAGTGGGAGCGGATCTGAAATTCGAAAAAACCACGAATTTAGACGACGTCATCATCGACGCGGACTTCGTGATAAACACAGCGATGGTGGGTGGCCATACCTACTTGGAGAAAGTCAGACAGATCAGTGAGAAATACGGCTACTACAGAGGAATAGACGCTCAGGAGTTTAACATGGTCTCCGACTACTACACCTTCTCCAACTACAACCAGCTCAAGTACTTCGTTGACATAGCAAGGAAAATAGAGAAGCTCTCCCCAAAAGCGTGGTACTTGCAGGCAGCGAATCCCGTTTTCGAAGGAACAACCCTTGTGACAAGAACGGTTCCCATAAAGGCAGTGGGATTCTGCCATGGACACTACGGCATGATGGAGATCGTAGAGAAACTGGGGCTGGAAGAAGAAAAACTGGACTGGCAGGTCGCAGGAGTGAACCACGGTATCTGGCTGAATAGGTTCAGATACAACGGGGAGAACGCGTATCCCCTCCTTGACAGGTGGATCGAGGAAAAATCAAAAGATTGGAAACCGGAGAACCCCTTCAACGACCAGCTCTCTCCCGCTGCGATAGACATGTACAGATTCTACGGTGTGATGCCCATCGGTGACACCGTGAGAAACTCTTCGTGGAGGTACCACAGGGATCTTGAGACCAAGAAGAAATGGTACGGTGAACCCTGGGGAGGAGCAGATTCTGAAATCGGCTGGAAATGGTACCAGGACACACTTGGGAAGGTCACGGAGATCACAAAGAAGGTGGCAAAGTTCATCAAAGAAAATCCGTCCGCTAGGCTCTCCGACCTTGGAAGTGTTCTGGGGAAAGACCTCTCAGAAAAGCAGTTTGTGCTCGAAGTGGAGAAAATCCTCGACCCAGAAAGAAAGAGTGGAGAGCAGCACATCCCATTCATCGATGCGCTGCTGAACGATAACAAGGCAAGATTCGTGGTGAACATACCAAATAAAGGTATCATCCACGGAATAGACGATGACGTGGTTGTTGAAGTCCCGGCCCTTGTGGACAAGAACGGAATCCATCCCGAGAAGATCGAACCACCGCTTCCAGATCGCGTGGTCAAGTACTACCTGAAACCCAGAATCATGAGAATGGAAATGGCTCTGGAGGCGTTCCTCACGGGTGACATAAGGATCATAAAAGAACTTCTCTACAGAGATCCAAGGACAAAGAGCGATGAACAGGTAGAAAAGGTGATCGAGGAGATCCTCGCACTTCCAGAAAACGAAGAGATGCGGAAACATTATCTGAAGAAATGAAAGGATCTGAAAGGATCTGAAAGGGGCCTGAGAGGCCCCTTATGATAGTATAATATGTTGGAAAATCAAAAGAAGATAGTGGGGGAAAAGATGAGTTCTCTTAAAAAAGAACTTTTCTGGAGAATAACTACAACTGTTATCGTTGTGTTTGTTGTGATAGGTGCTCTGGGTATCTTTCAGCTTTACCTTTCCGGAATGAATGCTGCCCGCGATTTCATAAAAAACGCGAACAATACCGTAACGTCCTTCATAAACGGATATTTCAGAAAGTTCTATGTTGTTGTTGATGTTTTGAGCCGCATTCCTGAAGTACGGTATGCACCTTACTTGACTGATGAAGAAAGGCGGAAAGTGTTGGAAATCTACAGAATCTTCCAGGAGGCAGACAGAGATATATACTATCTGTACTCGGGATACGAGAACGGACTTCTTCTGATCAACGATTACGAACCCGCAGAAGGATACGATCCAAGAGTAAGACCCTGGTACAGGGTCGCTCTCGAATCCAGACCTAGGCCCACCGGTGGAATTCCCTACAGGGAGTTCAAAACAAAAGAGCTTTTGTTTTCCGTGAGCAAGGTGCTCACAGATGACGAGGGAAACGTGACCGGTGTGATATCTGTTGAAACACTCCTGGAGAGTCTTTTGAGTAATTTTCCCCATTCTTTTGATAACTATGAAACTGTGACAACGTACGTTTTAAGGAACGATCAGACGATAATCATCCATCCAGACGAATCACTTCTGACTGTTAAAATATCCGATGTTGTTGGAAAAAATCTCCCTATCACAGGTGTGTCTGGAGAAATCGAATACGAAGTGAACGGCGAAAAGAAAATGGCCTACTACTCTCGTATCCCAGAACTCGAATGGATCGTTGTTACTTCTGTAGACAAAAGCGAGTTGCTCAGGCCCGTTCTAATCAATATAGGGATTGTCTCTATTTTCTTCACAGGCATCATTTCTTTGACAACAGTGTTCATAAACAACTGGTTCAACAACAAAGTTCTCAAACCTTTGAATTCTCTGAAAGAAGATGTGGAAAAAATAATGATGGGAAGAACCCCGGATGTATCTTCTTATCCTGACAACGAGATAGGAGCTGTGTCCAAAGAGATATACAGCCTGACTGAAAGGGAACTCTACAGGAAGAATCAGCAACTGAGAAATTTGAACGAAAAGCTTGAGAGGTTGTCGGTCACCGATGAATTGACGGGGCTTTTCAATCGTCGAAAAATGGCCGAAGAACTTGAAAAGGAATTCCATCTCTGGAAAAGGTACAGAAGACCCTTCTCACTTCTCATGATCGATATCGATGATTTCAAAAAGATAAACGACACATATGGACACCTTGTTGGAGACGATGTGCTCAAAAGAGTCGCTCGGATTCTTGTTTCTTCTCTTAGGGCTTCTGACATGGTTGCGAGGTGGGGTGGAGAAGAGTTTTTGATCCTCTGTCCTGAAACAAAGTTGAACGAAGCGGTGAGCCTCGCTGAGAGAATCAGGACGAAGATCGAGAAAGAAGTCTTTGAAAACGGCTTGAATGTAACCGTGAGTATCGGTGTTTGCGAAATGAAAGATCATGAGACAATAGACGATCTTCTCAAAGAAGCAGACGACAACCTCTATCTGGCAAAACAGCGTGGAAAAAACAGAGTGATCGGCAGATGAAGTTAAAAGATCTGTTCACCTTCTGGAAATAAATCCTTGATAGAATGGAGAAAACTGAATACAAAAGAAACGCTCTCGGGGCAGGGTGGAATTCCCGACCGGCGGTGAAAGCCCGCGAGCCCTCTCAGGAGGGTTGACCCGGTGGAATTCCGGGGCCGACGGTGAAAGTCCGGATGGGAGAGAGCGTAATGTGGAAATTATTTGGGACCCGAGAGGGTCCCTTTTCTTTTACACAGGGAGGGTGTTGTATGTATGAAACTTTCATGAAAAGAGCGATAGAACTTGCAAAGAAAGGACTTGGAAGGGTGAACCCCAATCCACCAGTTGGTGCGGTCGTTGTGAAAGACGGCAGGATAATCGCGGAGGGGTTTCATCCCTATTTTGGAGGTCCACACGCTGAGAGGGTAGCGATAGAAAATGCAAAGAGAAATGGAGAAGATTTACGAGGAGCGATTCTCATAGTCACCCTTGAACCCTGTGATCATCATGGAAAGACACCTCCATGTACAGATCTGATCATAGAAAGTGGAATAAAAACCGTTGTGATCGGAACAAGGGATCCAAATCCTGTTTCGGGAAACGGTGTGGAAAAACTCAAAAATCACGGGATCGAAGTGATAGAAGGTGTTTTGGAAAAAGAAGTGAAAAAACTGTGTGAGTTCTTCATCACTTACGTGACAGAGAAAAGGCCATTCGTCGCGCTGAAGTACGCATCCACCTTAGATGGGAAAATAGCTGATCACAGAGGAGATTCCAAATGGATCACAAACAAACTCAGATTCAAGGTTCACGAGATGAGAAACATTTACTCCGCTGTTCTCGTCGGTGCTGGAACGGTTTTGAAGGACAATCCTCAGCTAACCTGCAGACTGAAAGAAGGCAGAAATCCCGTGAGGGTGATCCTCGACAGAAAGGGTGTTTTGGGTGGGAAAGTGTTCAGAGTGTTCGAAGAAAACGCTCGGGTGATCGTTTTCACAGAAAGTGAAGAGGCGGAATATCCACCACATGTGGAAAAGGTTCTGAACGATTGTTCTGTGGAGAGTATATTGAGAGGTCTTTACGAAAGGGGTATCGATTCTGTCTTGGTGGAAGGTGGATCGAAGGTGTTCAGCGAATTTTTAGATCACGCAGATGTGGTTTTTGGTTTTTATTCGACGAAGATTTTCGGAAAGGGGCTTGATGCCTTCTCCTGTTATCTGTCAGATGTTTCGGTTCCTCCAAAGTTCAAAGTGGTGAACGTGGAGTTTTCCGATTCGGAGTTTCTGGTGGAGATGAGACCGTGTTCACGGGAATAGTTCAGAAGGTGGAAAGAGGGTACATCAGGGGAGAGAGGATCTTCTTCAAAAGAACGTGGGAAGTGAAACTGGGAGAAAGTATAGCGGTGAACGGTGTGTGTCTGACTGTCTCCGGGCTTTCAGAAGAAGAGTACTGGTTCGATGTGGGTGAGGAAACGAGGAGTAGAACCAATCTTTTCGTTTCCCGTTTTTACAATCTTGAGAAATCTCTGGTTCTCGGCGGCAGAGTTGAAGGACATCTGGTAACGGGCCATGTGGACGGTACCGTCAGGTTTGTCGGAATGGAAAGGCGCGGAAACAGCTATTTCATGTTCTTTTCGATGCCGGCGGAAAGATGGGCGATCGTTCCGAAGGGTTCTATCGCGTTGAACGGTATCAGCCTCACCGTCGTTGAAACTTCTCTGGATACGTTCAGTGTTCAGGTGATTCCACACACGTTCGAGAACACAAACCTCCAGTATCTGGTGCCCGGAGATCCCGTTAACTACGAGATCGATATCATCGCTCGCTACCTGAAAGGGGTGATAGACCGTGGAAGAACTGAGAGAGACTTTTGAGGGAGGAAAACCTGTCGTTTTGATCGACAGAAACAGAGAGAACGAAGCGGATTTCGTTTTTCCCGCTCAGCTGATCACCGAAGGTGTTGTGAACTTTTTCGTCACATACGGGAAAGGACTCTTCTGTGTTACAGCCGACGAGGAAGATCTTTTGAAGAGAGGGTTCGTAAAACTTTCCTCAAACTACGGAGCGAACTACTTCTTGCCGGTGGACTGGGGCACTAGTACCGGGATTTCGGCGTTGGAGAGGGCAGAGACGTGCAGAAAGTTGGCAGAAGGCAGATATTTCCATGAGTTCAGGTACCCAGGTCACGTCACGGTGATAGGAGGAATCGGTTTCCAGAAACGAAAAGGACACACGGAGGCATCTCTGGAAATTTCTGAGCTCGCAGGTTTCAGCCGTTACGCCGTGATCGTGGAAATTCTGGATGAAAAGGGAAATTCTCACAATTTGGATTATGTTTTGAAGCTCTCAGAAAAATTTTCCCTCCCCGTTCTGGAGATGGACGATGTCTGGCGTGAATTTGTGAAGAGAAAGCTTCTCATGAAGAAAAAAGCCGAGGCGGCACTTCCAACGGATTTCGGTGTTTTCAAGGTTGTTTCTTTCGAAAACCACCTCGATGACAAAGAGCATTTCGCGATCGTTAAGGAACCTCTCGAAGAACCCGTTGCGGTGAGGATACACTCCGAATGCGTGACCGGGGATGTTCTCTCTTCTTTGAGGTGTGACTGCGGTTCACAGCTGGCGAATTTTCTCAGATACATGTCAGCTCACGGAGGTATCCTGATCTATTTGAGACAGGAAGGGAGAGGAATCGGCCTTTCGAACAAAATAGCGGCCTATTCCCTTCAAGACGAAGGTTTAGATACGGTGGAGGCGAACAGGGCTCTTGGTTTTTCTGAGGACGAAAGAGATTACGCACCGGCGGCGCAGATCTTGAAAGCCCTTGGCATCGAAAGGGTTCTTCTCTTCACCAACAACCAAAAAAAGACGGCTGGTCTTGAAAAATACGGGATCGAAGTTGTCGAAACGAAGAGACTGTACGGAAGAGTGACACCTCATAACAGGTTCTATCTTTCGACAAAAATGAAAAAGCTCGGACACGAACTCGAAGAAATCTTCAGGGAGGTGAATTCATGAAGGTTGTTCAGGGAGACTACAGAGGAGAAGGTTTGAAGATAGCCGTAGTCGTTCCGAGGTTCAACGATCTTGTCACTTCGAAACTCCTCGAGGGAGCGCTCGACGGGCTGAAAAGACACGGTGTCTCGGACGAAGACATAACGGTTGTGAGAATTCCGGGAAGTATGGAAGCGATATACACGCTCAAGAGACTCCTCGATCTCGGTGTGCATGATGCTATAATCGTTCTCGGTGCTGTGATAAGGGGAGAGACGTACCACTTCAACGTGGTGGCGAACGAGATAGGTAAATCAGTGGCGCAGTTCAATATGACCTCTGATATTCCTATTGTTTTCGGCGTTCTCACCACGGACACTCTTGAGCAGGCCCTCAACAGAGCCGGAGCAAAGAGTGGAAACAAAGGTTTTGAAGCAGCGATGGTAGCGATCGAAATGGCAAATCTCAGAAAGAGACTCAGGAGGGATGTCTTTGAATCTGATAGCAACGGCAGGTAACGACAGAATAAGGGACTTTCTGGTGAACGACTGGTACAGATCTCTGAAGGAGAATGTGAATCTGACCAACACAGACGTTCTCGTCATAAGCTACGGTCTTGCAGGACTTCCTGAAGAGATCATCAACTTTCCAGCGGTGGAGCGTTCTGGACTCATAAACAACACGCGTTTCATCAATCTTGCCATTTTTCTTGAGAATCATCCTGAGTACGATCAGATCCTGTTTTGTGATGGCGGAGACATCATCTTCCAGAGTGACATCTCGCACTTGTTCGAGGAACACAGAGATGCTTTTCGAGCCGTTGTGGAGCGGTTGAGTCCACCCATAGATCTCGTGGTGAAGGAAGAAGACCTTGTGAATGGAAAGGAGATAAAGTCTTTTCTTTCAAACAAAAAGCTCTTCAACATGGGTGTGATAATAGCACCAAGGGAAGGTTTCATTGAGCTTGCAAGAACAATGGAAAGACGTCTGAAAAACATAAACGTCTGGGGTGGAGATACCGTCATTGGAAACTACGTGATCTACAAGAGCCCTCACGTGGAACTTCCTTCGAAGTACAACTTCATCCCTTCAACGGCCCGAGAAAAATTCTACGTGAAAGATTCGAAGTTCTATCTCGAAAATGGTGAGCTCATTCCCATCGTTCACAACGCTGGAAGGTACAAATTTCTCAGACCAGTGAAGAATTTTGGTTACGGTCCCGAAAAGAACAGGGTGAACAGATTCAACATATGGATTTTCAGGATACTCTTCGGTGTGAGTAACTTTTTAAAAATGAAGTGAGGGGAGGTTCCCTCTCTTCGTTTTGAGGTATTTCAGTGCATCGAGTTCGTCTCCAATTATGAGAATTCCTTTCTCGATGGATCTGTAAACCTCCATCGTTCTCCAGAATTCGTAGAAGTCCTTGTCTTTTGAAAACACCTCCGCGTAGATCTTCACCGCGCTTGCTTCTCCGGTTCCCTTGATTTGCTCTGCTTTGCTTTGAGCTTCTGCGATCAGAACCTTCGCTGTCTTGTCGGCTTCTGCACGTATCTTTCTTGCTTCTTTTTCACCTTCAGCCCTGATCTGTGCAGCGATGCTGTATCTTTCCGCTTTCATTCTTTCGTACACGGCCTTTTCGTTCTCAGCGGGAAGGTCGGCGTGCTTCACCCTCACATCGACCACTTCTATGCCGAAGTCCTTCAGATCTTCTCTTGAAAGAGCCGTGACTTCCCTCAAAAGGTCTTCTCTCTTCTCGGAGATGATCTCGTCGAAGTTTGCTTTTGCGAAGATGTTTCTCACGTGTGAGTAAACCACATCGTCGATTCTTGGAAGAGCGAGCTTCACGCTCTTCAGTGATTTTATGAACGCTTCCGCATCTTTTATCCTCCAGAGAACGTACGTGTCTATCACGAGTGTTTTCTTGTCGGCGGCTATGATCTTTTCTGGTTCTATATCGTAGAGGAGGATTCTTTTATCGAACCTCACCACATTATCAACGAACGGCTGTTTGAAATGAAGCCCGGGTTCCGTTTCCACCGCGACGATCTTTCCGAATCTCAAAACCACTGCCTGCTGTGTCTGATCCAGGACGTAGAAAGAAGAGAACAAAAGGATCGCACCCACTACGATCAGAATGATCAGAAGAGAAAGCATCCAGATTTTCATTTTCCCATCCCCTTCAGAAGGTCGGAAATGTTGAGAATGTTCAGAGAATCACCGTTTCCCACGAAGAAAACCTTGTTTTCGGATTTTTCAAGCAAAGATTGGAGAGCGTCGAGGAGCATTCGTTTTCTCGTGATATCAGGAGCCTTTGAGTATTCTTCCAGCACCTCTTCGAATCTTTTCGCTTCGCCGAGCGCTTTCAGATAAACTTCCTGAGCGTAGGCCTCTGCCTGTCTCAGTATCTCTTGTGCCTGTCCCTGGGCTTTTGGAACAACGTCGTTGGCGTATTTTCTTGCCTCGTTTATGAGACGTTCTTTGTCCTGACGAGCGTTGTTCACATCGTCGAAGGCGTCAACAACGGGATCTGGCGGGACCACTTCCTGGAGATAAACGTTTTCCACCTTTATACCGCAGTTGTAGGAATCGAGAATCTCCTGGAGCATCCGGGCAGTTTCGAATCCTATTTCATCTCTTCCTGAGGTGAGCACGTCGTCGATGCTTCTCATCGCCACCTTCTCACGAAGAACAGATTCTGTTGTGAATCTCACGATGGAATCCGCTTCTGTGATGTTGAAGGCGTAAGCGACGGGGTCTTTCACCCTGTACTGAACCACCGCTTCCACACTCACGAGGTTGTTGTCTCCTGTGATCATTATGGCTTCTTGAGGAACCGACTGGTAAGAGATCCTCTCCCCTCGCTGAATGCTTCTGAATCCTATTTCGATCTTTCTCACAGTTGTGACGTCGACGGTCACATGAGACTGAATCGGATATGGCAGGTGGTAGTGGATTCCTGAAGGAACGACCGAGGTGAATCTTCCAAAAGTCTTGAGGAGGGTGACTTCGGAGGGTCCTACCTGATACACACCGGTGAGAAAGTAGATTCCCAGCACAATGAAAACGACTATCCACACGTATTTTCGCACCCCATCACCCCCTATTTATCCACCTTTCCCTTCACAAGGTACCACAGGTAGAGATCGAACTTCCCGGGAGATTCTCCAAACGCTTCGGCGACTTTTCTGAGGATCTCTTCCACGTAGAGATATCTTTTCTTACTCCATCCTTTTGGTATCTCCTGAATCAGGCCGTGTCTTTTCATGAGTCTCAAAACGTGTTTATCCAAAATGGCGAGGTCTTCCACACCGGTGTTTCTGAGAAAGTGGCTTGCCTCTTTCCAGCCGATCCCCTTTGCGTTTCTTACTAGGAACTCTCTGGATTGAAAAGGATCACCCTTCACAAGGTTCTTCAACTTTCCCAGCAGTTTTCTGTTTTCTACTATGAACTCGGCTCTCTTTTGAGGATACCTGTGTCCAACCTCTCTCAGTTTCTCCGCGAGTTCCTCAAGGGGAAGATGCACAAAACCCTTTCCGATTTCTTTCTGCGCTCTAATTCCACCTTCCGCACTCCAGTTGGCTGTGAGAACACAGAAAGAGAGTTCACAGAAGAGATCCTCTTCTGTTCCTTCTTCGCCCAATCTTTTGAACTCTTCGAACCGCTGTTCAACGAGCGGTTTTGCTTCTTCTCGTATCCTTTCAAGTTCTTTCAGCAGTTCTTCCAAGTTCTCACTCCCACTCTATAGTTGCAGGCGGTTTTGAAGTTATATCGTAGACCACTCTGCCGATACCTTTCACTTCTCTTGTGATCCTTCTTGCTGCCTCGTCCAGTATATCATGCGGAATCCTGGACCAGTCTGCGGTCATCCCCTCCACGCTGTTCACGGCTCGAAGCGCCACCACGTACTCATACGCCCTCGCGTCACCCTTCACGCCTACGCTTTTTATAGGAAGAAGAACCGCAAACGCCTGCCACACTTTATCGTAGTAGTCATGCTTTCTGAGAGTTTCTATGAATATGTAGTCCGCTTCTCTCAGGATTTCGAGCTTTTCTTCCGTGACCTCTCCCAGCACCCTCACGGCGAGTCCAGGGCCAGGGAACGGATGCCTGTTTATGATCCTGTCCGGTATTCCGAGATACGTTCCTACTTTTCTCAC
Source organism: Thermotoga sp. Mc24 (assembly GCF_000784835.1). Taxonomy (NCBI): domain Bacteria; kingdom Thermotogati; phylum Thermotogota; class Thermotogae; order Thermotogales; family Thermotogaceae; genus Thermotoga; species Thermotoga sp. Mc24. The sequence continues at coordinate 30,381 of NZ_JSFH01000007.1, forward strand.
CTCGTCTTTGAAGAGGTCTCTGAGGGGTTCTACCAGTTTCAGGTTCATCTTCTCTGGAAGACCACCCACGTTGTGGTGGCTCTTTATCTTCGCAGTCGTCTTTCCGGATGCGGCGCTTTCTATGACGTCTGAATAGATCGTTCCCTGAACAAGAAATTCCACATCGTGTTTTTTCGCTTCCTCTTCGAACACTCGTATGAATTCTTCTCCTATGATCTTCCTCTTCTTCTCCGGATCCGTGACTCCTCTGAGTTTTTCGAGAAATCTCTTCCTGGCATCCACAACCACCAGATTCATGTCGAAGTGCTCCTTGAAGACCCTCTCCACTTCTTCTCGCTCGTTCTTTCTGAGAAGGCCGTGGTCCACGAAGACACACACGAGGTTCTTTCCTATCGCTCTGTGCACGAGGACCGCTGCAACGGAAGAATCTACTCCTCCAGAAAGCGCGAGGATCGCTTTTTTGTTCCCTATTGTCTCTTTGATGTGTCTTATTTTCTCTTCCACGAGGTCTCCTATCTTCCAGTTTTTCTCGAGTTTACACACATTGAAGAGGAAATTGGAAATCATACGATCACCGTATTCGGTGTGGTGCACTTCCGGGTGGAACTGGAGCAGCCAGAACCTTTTTCCATCTGTGGCAGCGGCGATCACACCCGTTTCGGACACGGCGATCGGGTGGAACCCTTCCGGAAGCCTCACCACCTCATCACCGTGGCTCATCCAGACGTGAACCTTCTCCGGAATTCCTTCGAATATTGGGTCCTTCGAGAGCTCCACGAGAGTTCTTCCGTACTCCCCTCGTCCTCTCTTGACCTCTCCTCCTAGTTCTTTCACGATCAGCTGCATTCCATAGCATATGGCGAGTACTGGACCTTTGTATTCTTGGAACCACTCTGGAAGCTTTGGGGCGTCCTCTTCATAAACGCTTCTTGGACCACCGGAGAGGATCACGGTGTCTACTTTCGAAAGATCCACCTTATCATCGGGGAAGACCACTTCGGAATAGACCTCGTTTTCTCTGATCCTTCTTGTTATGAGTCTGGAGTACTGAGAGCCATAATCCACGACGAGTACCAACTCGATCCCTCCCGGTTTCTTTTGATACTATTAAATCATATTCAGATTTAACTCAATGGAAATTTGAGTTGAAGGAAAAAGTTCTAAAATCGAAGTTCAGGAGGGATCGAATTTGATTGGAAGACTGTTCTTCCTTTTCTTGAGGATCTCCGCCCTCACCATAGGTGGAGGATACGCCATGATTCCCGTGATGAAATGGGAGCTGGAAAGATCCGGCCTTTTGACGGAGAAAGAATTCTTTCGTATCGTGAGCACAGCTCAGGTGGTACCGGGTCCTATCGCCTTCAACACTGCGGTGCTTGTGGGAAGGAGAATCGGAGGTATCTACGGTGCGATCGCCTCTGGCGTGGCCGTTGTGCTACCACCGTTTTTTGCCATAGTTGCGGTTGCAGAAGTGATACGCACTCTCTCAGGGATCAGTTACGTTCGAAGTTTTCTGAGAGGTGCTTACGCTTCCATAATCGGACTTGTAGGGAGTGTTCTGTACCGGCTCGTGAGAAACCAGCGCTGGAATCTCTACAGAGCCGTCATGATAGGAGTAGCGGTTTTTGTTCTGCTTCTCAATGGATCCCTCGTGATTCCGGTGGTCATTTTGCTCGTTCTGCTTCTGTATCTGAAGGAGGTATGAACCTTGTTGAAGCTTGCCTTCATCTTTCTGAAAGTTGGCTTCCTTTCTTTTGGGGGCGGCTGGGCAATCGTTGGAATTCTCAAAGACGAACTCATCATCGGTGGTTTTCTTTCTCTCGAAGAGTTCTCCCAGGCGGTTTCGATCGCTCAAATGACTCCAGGTCCCGTTGCGATAAACCTGGCAACTTACACGGGATACAAATTTTTTGGTCTGATAGGTGCTGTGTTGAACACGCTCGCCTTCCTTGGGGCTCCCATTCTGGTTATCACCGCTGCTATTTTCCTCAGAAAATACGTGAAGCTTCAGAGAGTGAGGTTGATGAAAGCGCTCGAAGGGGTTACCACAACCCTTTTGATCGTGACTCTTCTTTCGCTTCTCAGTTCCGTTCAGAATCCTATGTTGATCCTGCTTTCTGCTGCCGCTTTTGTGTGTTCTTTCTTCAAGGTGCACCCTCTTTTCATCATTTTTGGGTGTGGAGTGATCGGAGCGATCCTCGGTTTCTGATAAAATATCACAGGAAAAGGAGGTGCTGAGAGTGGCAGAACTCTCGACGAGATACAATCCAGCTGAGATAGAGACCAAATGGTACAGATACTGGGAAGAAAAGGGCTACTTCACACCGAAAGGTGTCGGAGAGAAATTCTCCATTGTGATACCGCCTCCAAACATCACCGGAAGGATCCACATGGGGCACGCTCTGAACATAACTCTCCAGGATATCGTGGTCAGATACAAGAGAATGAAAGGGTACGATGTCCTCTGGGTACCCGGAGAAGACCACGCGGGTATCGCTACGCAGAACGCGGTGGAAAAGTTCCTCCTTCAAACACAGGGAAAGACGAGGGAAGAAATCGGAAGAGAAAAGTTCCTCGAGATCACCTGGGAGTGGGCTAACAAATACAGGAGGGAAATAAGAGAACAGATAAAGGCTCTTGGAGCTTCGGTGGACTGGACAAGGGAGAGGTTCACACTGGACGAGGGGCTCAGCAGAGCCGTAAGGAAGGTGTTCGTTGAGCTCTACAGGAAGGGTCTGATATACAGAGGAAAGTACATAGTGAACTGGTGTCCAAGGTGTAAAACGGTGCTCTCAGACGAGGAAGTCGAACACAAGGAACACAAGTCCAAACTCTACTACGTGAAATACCCCGTCAAAGACTCCGATGAGTACATCGTTGTGGCAACCACAAGACCCGAGACGATGCTCGGTGACACGGCTGTCGCCGTTCACCCGGAGGATGAAAGATACAAAGACTTCGTCGGTAAGACGCTCATTCTTCCGCTAGTTGGAAGAGAAATACCCGTTGTTGCGGACAAGTACGTTGACCCGAAGTTCGGAACGGGTGCGGTGAAGGTAACCCCCGCGCACGACCCGAACGACTATCTCATAGCTCAAAGACACAATCTTCCAATGATAGAAATCTTCGATGACAACGCGAGGATAAACGAAAACGGTGGAAAATACAAGGGACTGGACAGGTATGAAGCGAGAGAAAGAATAGTGAAAGATCTTGAAGAACAGGGCTTTCTCGTCAAGATAGAGGACTACACTCATTCTGTTGGGCACTGCTACAGATGTGACACGGTGATAGAACCGAAGCTTTCTGACCAGTGGTTCGTTTCTACAAAACCACTTGCCAAAAGAGCTATTGAGGCCGTAGAAAATGGAGAGATAAGGTTCTTCCCGGAGAGATGGACGAAGGTCTATCTGAACTGGATGTACGAAATCAGGGACTGGTGTATCTCCAGACAGCTCTGGTGGGGCCACAGGATTCCCGTCTGGTACTGTCAGGACTGCGGCCATCTGAACGTCTCCGAAGAAGACGTGGAAAAGTGTGAAAAGTGCGGCTCCACGAATCTGAAACAGGACGAAGACGTGCTCGACACCTGGTTCTCCTCTGCCCTCTGGCCGTTCTCGACCCTCGGCTGGCCCGAAGAAACCGAAGACCTTAAGAGGTACTACCCAACTGACCTTCTCGTCACGGGCTTTGACATCATCTTCTTCTGGGTTGCGAGAATGATCATGATGGGATACGAGTTCATGAACGACAAGCCTTTCAGCCATGTCTACATTCACCAGCTCGTCAGGGACAAATACGGAAGGAAGATGAGCAAATCCCTCGGAAACGGCATCGATCCTCTCGAGGTGATAGACGAGTACGGTGCCGATCCGATGAGGTTCACCCTCGCAATACTCGCCGCTCAGGGAAGGGACATAAAACTCGATCCGAGGTACTTCGATGCCTACAAGAAGTTCGCGAACAAGATATGGAACGCCACGAGGTTTGTTTTGATGAACCTTGAAGATTACAAAGAGGTACCTCTCGAAAACCTCAAGACGGTTGACAAATGGATTCTCACGAGACTCAACAAAACGGTGGAAGAGGTCACAAACGCTCTCGAGAACTACGATTTCAACATCGCAGCAAGGACCATTTACAACTTCTTCTGGGATGATTTCTGTGATTGGTACATAGAGGCTTCAAAGCCGAGGTTGAAGACCGAAGAGAGGAACCTTGTTCAGACGGTTCTTGTGAAGGTGCTGGATGCGTCCTTGAGACTCCTTCACCCGTTCATGCCGTTCCTCACAGAAGAGCTCTGGCAGAAACTTCCCGTGGCCGGTGAATCCATAACGATAGCGAAGTGGACAGAGGTTGAAAGAGAACTCATCGATGAAACCGCGGAGAAGGAATTCACCAGGCTCATGAACATGGTGCGCGGCGTCAGGAACGTGAGAGCCGAGATGAATCTGCCGCAGTCTCAGAGGGTGAAGGTGTACATCAAGGGCTATGAGATCACGGAAGAAGAAGAGCTCCTTCTCAAGACTCTCGGAAACATAGAAGAAGTCAGTTTCGTGAACGAAAAACCGCCGAAGACTGCAACAGCCTACGTTGAAGAGGAAATAGAGGCCTACGTGGACCTCGGAGGGCTCATAGATTTCGAAAAGGAAAAAGAGAGATTGAAACAGATCATGGAGAAGATCCAGAAAGAAATAGATCGTCTGGAGAAGAAACTCGCAAACAAAGACTTTGTCGAAAAGGCACCTGAGGAAGTGGTCGAAGAGACGAAAGAAAAACTCAACGCCAACAGGGAACGTCTCGCAAGGCTCGAATCCATCCTCAGAGATCTAGAATGAAAAAGAGGGGCCAAAGCCCCTCTTTGTTTTTCAGTGGTGTTCGTGATGGTGATGGTCATGAACTTCGTAGTCTGAATCTTCCAGTTGTCCTGAGAGATACTGGTTCACCACTTCTTCCACCGTTCCAGATGCACCCCTTATCACTTTTATACCCAGGGCTTCGAAGGTAGAGATGGCTCTTCTTCCGATACCTCTCACTATCACCAGCTCTGCTCCTTTTTCTTTCACAAAATTTGGGACAGCACCGTGAACATGATCCTGTGCAAGAGGGTTTTCTTCAACACTGATATCCGCTATTGTGTTGTTCTCCACCTTCACGAATGCGAAATACGGCGCTCTACCGAAGTGTTCCGATATGGGAGAATCTTTTCCTCTGTTTTCGGAGACAGGAATGGCTATGATCATTGTTTCACCTCCTCTCAGGGTTCGGGTTTGGTTTCCGTTTCTTTTGGTGACAGATGATCTTCGGCCAGGAGAGGCTTTATTATCTCAAAGGCTTTCTTCACAATTTTGTTCTGCGCAACCAGCTTTTTTATATAGGAAGCATCGGGGAAACTTATCGCTCCTGTCGGACAAAGGTTCATGCACGTCTGACACGCGACCATACAGTTGTAAGGACGCGCCACTATCACTTTTCCCTCTTTTTTGTCGAAGTCGAACACTCGTCTTCCGCAGGTTACAAAGCAGATTCCACATGTCACACATTTATCGTAATCGATGGTCGGGTACCACTCTATTTCTTTCCTGTCCACGCCCCACCATGGGACTTTAGAAAGATCACGAACTTCTCGACCAAGGGCATCCTTTCCAATCAACGGAGTGTTCTTTGCCTCTGCCATAGTCTTCCCTCCCAGTTTTGTTTTTCTTCGTGGTAAGGGGAGGGAGTATCAATACCCGCACCACCAGCACTGACAGACCTTTCTCACGACTCTCACCTCAGGGAAATTATATACTTTTTGCATATATTTGGTCAAACAAAAAATCGCAGAGTTTGGAGAATTTTTCTTGACTATTACATCAGAAAAAAATCATCGATAATGACTACTCAAAGAAAAAAGAATAGTATGCAAAGAAAATTTTAATGATAAAATTATCACAAAGACATTCAAGGGGGAAACAGTATGAGATTGAAAGTTTCTTTTCAGGCGATGGAAAGCACTGTTCCGTTGAATTACAACTATTTTCTTTCTTCTTTCATCTACAAGAGATTGGCTTCACAGAATGAAAACTTTGCCAGATTCCTTCACGAGAAGGGTTATGGGAAGAGGTTCAAGTTTTTCACTTTTTCACAGCTTTTCTTTGAAAATTCCAGAGTCAGCGGTGAGAAAATCTTCATATTTCCAGGAAAAGGATGGTGGTACATCTCATCCCCAGTAGTTGAATTCGTCAGGTACCTGTTTTCTTCTCTCTCCGAAGATCCCGTGATCAGGGTAGGGAAAACAGAGTTCATCGTGAGATCCATAGACATCGAAAATTCTCTTCCTGACCAGTCGGAATACCACTTTATCATGCTGTCACCGCTTGTGGTCAGTGTACCTGAAGAAAACAACGGAAAGCTTTACCACAGGTATCTTCATCCGGGAGAGGAAGAGTTCTACGAAGTTTTCAGAAAAAATCTTATGAAGAAGTACAGAGCTTTTTACGGAAAAGATCCAGAAGGCACTGTTGAAGTCATCCCCGATTGGGATTACATCAAATCACGTCAGCGGATAACCAAGAGGATCAAATTGAAAAACGCGTTCGTCAGAGCCGTGGTTTTCCCGTTCAAAATCAGGGGCGAGAAAAAGCTTGTAGAGATCGGCTATGAAGCGGGTTTTGGAGAGAAAAACAGCATGGGATTCGGAATGGTAGCGTTGAAGAAAGATATATAAGGGGTGATGAAATGTGTGAAACAGTCAAGCTGGTTACTTTTCTTGGTTTAGGTGAATACGAAAAAAGTTGTGTAGTTTTTGAAGAGGGTTTTTGTGTTCAACAAAGAATCTTTCCTCTGGCAATAGTTGAGTATCTGAATCATATCGGGAAGCATGTTGAAGTGTTATTCTTTCTGACAAAAGTGGTAAAAGAGAAAGAAAAATGGAGCGAGTGCATAAAATTTTTGGAGGCAAGAAAGGTACCTTACAAAGATTTTGAAATATTAGAAGAGCTACCCCCAGGTGACCTAATGAACTTTCTAGTAAAGAATCTTATAGAGAATCTGGAAGAAGGGGACAGAGTTATACTGGATGTTACTCATTCGTTCAGAAGTATTCCATTGATGGCAAGTGTAGTAGCCCTGTACCTTAAAGAGGCCAAAGATGTTAATGTGAGCGTAGTTTACGGCAAGTACAATAAAGAAACAAAAGTAACAGAGTGCGAAGATTTGACCCCACTAACTGAAGCTACATCATGGATATATGCTGTTCGATTGTTCAAAGAGTATGGATATGCGAAAGAACTCGCTGATTTGATAAAAAAGAGAAATGAAGAAATATACAGGAGAAGTCAAAGTTCGAAAAAACCAAAGCTACTTGGTTCTATGTCTCAAAAACTTCAGGATCTTTCGTCTTCTATACGTCTTGGATCCATAGTAGCCATAAGGAAGAATTTAACCAATTTCTTCAATTTTATTGATAGAAATAAGGCAAGAATAAGAGAGGAGACGGAGGTTTTTGTTCCAGAGATTGCGGCTCTCTTAGATGGGATCGAAAAAAGATACAGGGCTATACATGTTAAATCGGAGAATTTTGAACTGAGCGAAAAAGAATTGGAATCTGAAAAAGAGTTACTGGATTTCTATCTTCAAACAGGAGATTTAGGTATGGCTCTTCGTTTGGCAAGAGAATATCTTATAAATGTCTATTTGATGTCTGGAGGGGAGAAGAGTGACTTCTTGGATAGAAATGTTAGAGAGTCTGTGAACATTTCAACGTTTGGCTATGATACCATCCTTCAGGCAAGAAATCATGTTGCTCATTTCGGATTCAACAAACTCCAGCTTCCCTCCTTGAAAAAGATAGAAGATCACCTGAAAGTGCTTGTTCAAACCCCACCGGAACAACTTCTGGAGTCTGCGAGAAAAACTCAGCGAAACAGAAAAAGAGCTCTTCTCACTCCTCTCGGTACGACAAAAGGTGCTTTATACACCGTTCTGAAAAAAATTTCACCTGATCTACTCCTGGTTATAACTTCAAAACAGGGAAAAGCTATTCTTTCAGAAATTCTGGAGAAAGCTGAATTCAAGGGTGAATTTAGGGTAATCCTTCTCGAAGACCCTTTTATGGGTGTAAGTGAAATAGATCGAGTAGTATCCGAAATCAAAGAACATCTTTCTGACGTGGATGAAGTGATCGTCAATCTCACAGGTGGAACCACTTTTCTTACGTACGTTATCGAGCGTGCCAAAAATCAAATTAGATACGGAAGAAAAGTAAAAACTATCCTGGCTGTGGACAAGAGAACTTACGAAGAACAAAAGCAAAATCCTTTTGTGGTGGGTGAAATTCTGGAGCTTGATTGAGAAAAGGAGGTGAATCTTCCTTGAAAGACAGAGAAGAGCTTGTCGTTGGGGCTCTCCTGCACGACATAGGAAAGATCGTAAGAAGGGCGGGGGATGACAGAAGACATCAGATTGCCGGATACGATTTTACAAACAAAGTGAAGAAATTCGCTGTAATTCAGGACTACATTCACTACCATCATGAAAAGGATCTTCTGAAAAAAAGTTTGGAAAACGAAAAGGTTTGGTATGTGTGCTTCGCAGACAACCTCTCGAGCAAAGAAAGAATGACTGAAGGTCAGAAGTTTGAAGAACTTCGAAGAATGGACAACCTCCTCTCAAAGATCCCGGAGGGGGAATCTTCCAGAAACGTCACTTACTTTCCTGCAAAACCAGCCAACGAAGTGGTGGAAGCGGTAAAGGATATGAAAGAAGATCAGAAAACCTACGAGGATCTCTACAGGAGATTTGTCGAAGACGCTCAGAAGATTTCTCCCACACCAGATGATGTGAATTTTCTCACTTACAAGTACTTCTCGTTCATTCCTCAGGAAACAAGAGTGGAAGGAGACATGGATATATCGCTCTACGACCATCTGAAGGTCACGGCTATGCTCGCTCTCTCGCTCTATGACTACGCAAAGGAAAACGACCTCAAATTCGAATCCTACCAGGAGATGAAATCATACTTTGAGAATTCCGACGTGAAACCTTTCCTCCTTGTTGGGGGAGATGTCTCCGGGATACAGAACTTCATTGCCAACGTCTCTTCAAAAGGCGCTCTCAGATCCTACAGAGGAAGGAGTTTCTTCATAGAAATTCTCCAGGAAGTCGTTGTGGATGAGATTCTTGATAAAACAGGCTTTTACAGGACAAACGTTCACTTCATAGGAGGAGGGCATTTCTACCTCGTCCTTTCCAACACGGAGAAGGTGAAGAAAGCCCTCGAAGAGATCAGAAACGAGTTGAACGAATGGTTCAGAAATAGGGGTCTTTCACTCCACCTTGTGATCGAATCTGTTGAATTTTCGGTGAAAGACGTGGAAGACATGTCCAAGGTTTTCAAGAAGATCGGTGAAAAGTTGAACGAAAGAAAATACAGAATGTACACGGAAAAAGACCTTGAAGCGATCTTCCCCGATGATTTGAATCTGATCCAGGAGAAGGGAAACCACACCTGCAAAATCTGTGGAAACAGAGTAGACAGGCTCTTTTCCATTCGAGAAGGGGAAGAGGAAATTGCATGTGACTTCTGCAAGGAAATGTACGATCTTGGAAGAGAACTTCTTGAAGAGTCTCACGTGTATCTTGCTGAAAGAAAGAATGGAAAGTTCGAGATTTTTAAGAGAAAATTCGATTTCTCGAGAGAACCGGGAGAGGGTTTCAGCTACAAGTTGAGAAGGATATACGAATTCTCAGAGAAGGAAAAGAACGTCAGAAGAATACAGGTGGTGACGTATTTCAAAGAACAGGAGTTCGAGAAAATCGCAGAAAAAGCACCTGGCAAAAAAATAGCGAGCCTCCTTGTTGACGTTGACAACCTTGGAAAGATCTTTCTCAAAGGCTTAAAGAAAAAGACCCTCTCCAGATACAGCACCCTCTCAAGGCTCATGAGCTTTTTCTTCAAAGAAAGAGTAGAGAGTATTGTTGAAAGAAAGAACGTTATGGTGATCTATTCCGGTGGAGACGATCTCTATTTGGTTGGCGGATGGAACGATGTTCTGGATGTGGCAAAAGAGTTGAGAGAGGCGTTTGGAAGATTCACAACGAACGATTTCATGACGTTCTCTGCGGGATACGTGATCACCGATGAAAAGACAAGCATGAGCCTCATAAGAGAAATGTCTGAAAGAGCCGAAAGCGCTGCCAAGAAATCCGGGAAGAACAGCATAGCATTTTCGAACAGAAGCTACTATGCAGTGAAGTGGAACACCTTCTTCGAAATGTACAACTTTTATCAAGAGCTGAAGGAAATAGCAGATAAAGTGGACAGAAGTGTCATCAGAAAGGCTTTGAATCTCACAAGGGAAGAGTCTCCTCTGAACAAAGCCTTCCTCGCCTACATAGAGGCAAGGGAGAACAAAGACGAAGACAAAAGAGTGGCAAATCTCATGAGAGAGAACATAGATCACCTCGGTGAAAACGCCTTGAATGTAATCCTCCAGTTTGTGGATCTTCATGCAAGAAAAAGCTGAAGGAGGGATGAGCGGTGGCAGTTTCTCAGAGCGTTTCTCTCAAAGAAGATTTGAAGGACCTTGTGAGAAAGGCAGAGGAAATCGGAAGGGAACTTTCTGGAAAGCTGAAGACAAACCAGCTTAGAAAGTTTCATGGTCACTTAACCAAAATCTGGAGCAACTACATCTACAAAAAGAAGGACTACAGGGATAACCCGGAGAAGTTCAACGAAGAGATCCTTAACGAGCTTCACTTCATGAAAATATTTCTCGCATATCAGGTTGGAAGGGATATCGAAGGTATCAAAGAATTGAAGGAAATACTTGAACCTCTCATAAACGAGATAAAGACTCCTGATGAGTTTGAGAAATTCAAAAAGTTCTACGATGCAATCCTTGCGTATCACAAATTCCATTCTGAATCCGAAAAAAGCAACAGAAGGGCAGCCAGAAGATAAGGAGGGATGAGCGGTGGAAAGGCCGATACTCGGAAAGTACATCATAAAGGGAAAGATCATTCTGGAAACAGGTCTTAGAATCGGAGGTCAGGAGCTCGGCGTGAACATCGGTGGTATAGACAATCCCGTTATCAGAAATCCTCTCACGGGAGAACCCTACATCCCCGGAAGCTCTGTGAAAGGAAAGATGAGAAGCCTGATGGAAAGGTTGTTGAATCTGGATATATCTGGGAACAAGGTAAGAAGACACGAATGCGAAGATAAGGAATGTAAAGTCTGCAGGGTGTTCGGTTCGACTTCGACTTCGAAAAATGGAAACAACATCCCTTCACGCCTTCTTGTCAGAGACGCGTTCCTCACAGAAGATTCAAAAACAAAACTCCTCAGCATGGAGACCGACCTTCCATACACGGAATGGAAAACAGAGAACGCACTGGACAGAGTCACCTGTAAAGCCGATCCGAGAAGCTTTGAAAGAATTCCTGCAGGTGCGGAGTTTGAATTTGAGATCATCTACACGGCAGAGAACGAAAAGCACATAAAGGAAGACCTCGAAAATATAGCCACAGCTCTGGAGCTTCTCGAAGACGACTATCTCGGTGGAAACGGCAGCAGAGGATACGGAAAAGTGAAGTTCAGTATAGAAAAAGTGATCTTCAAGAGTGCCGATTACTACAAAGGAGAAGGAACACCAGTAGAAAAAGAAGTCAAAGGTGGTGTTGAGGGCTTTAAGAAAGCCATTCCCGAAATCGTGAAAGGGTGATAGGAGTGCGCCTTCTGGTGAAGATGAGTTTCAGAAGTGGTTTCAAGGTGGGTAGGGGGAACGAGACCGATTCCACCCTCCCCACCATCCATTCCGATACCATCTACGGTGCTGTCGTGTATCACGCTTTCAAGTGGTCTGAGAAAGCCGAAGACTTCGCAAAGAAGTTGAAGGTCTCTTCTCTTCTGTTCGTTCGCGGTGATCGCCTTCTTGTTCCAAAACCTTTTCTTTACAACACCTATTCGTTGGAAGAAGATGATGAGGAAAGTCCAAAGGAGCTGAAGAAAGCAAGTTATGTTTTCCTGGACAAGCTCGCTGACTATCGGTCGATAAAGGAAGCAAGCGGTGCTGTCTGCAAGGAAAATCCGGTGGAGATAGTGAGGATTCCAAGAAATTCCCTCGACAGGATAACGAGTTCCTCCAATCTCTACTTTGTGGAAGTTGCTTTCGTAAAAGAGGGGTTCACTCCGGCATTTCTGGCAGAATTTCCCGATGAATACGAGGGGCTTTTCAAAACAGCTGTCAAGTCTCTTGGAGATAGTGGAATAGGCGCTGACTCAACTTACGGATACGGACTTTTCAATGCCGAGTTCGAATCTGCTCCAGATTTCCCGGAAGAGGGTGAGTACTATCTCACCCTGTCGCTTTTTGTACCTTCTGCAGAAGAGAGATCAAAGATGAACGAAGGATACTACAGGGTAGTAAAAAGGCGCGGAGTAAAAAGGGATGAAATGAAGGTAAAGAAGGAGATTTCTTATGTTCAGGAAGGTTCTGTGTTTCCTTTCAAGCCAGAGGGCCGTGGGGTGTTGAAGATAGAAGACTATTTTGTCCAGACGTCTCCACTCTGCGTGGCTTTCGGTGGTGATGGGAAATGAAGGTGACTCTCAAAACACTGACTCCCCTTCACATAGGAAGCGGCGAAAAGTATCCTCCTTGCAACCTCGTTGTTCTGAAAGAGGAAGAAAACAAAAAAACAGCTGTGAGGCTTATCACAAGAAAATTTCTTGAAGTTTTGAGGAAACACCCTGAAATCAAGCAAAACATCTCTGAAAATATCTCTAAACCCCTCAGTTTTAAAGAAGTAGAAAACGTGGAAGATGGTGTTTTCTATGAGGTGAGCCTCTACTCAGATTTCTCCAGTGGGAAGAAAAATCCGGAGATTCCTGAAGTTGTTCACCATCCCGACGGAAGCGTTTATGTCCCGGGAAGTTCGCTGAAAGGCGCTGTAAGACTTGCACTCACCTGGCACGTTTTGAGGAACAACAGGAATCTTCTTGAAGAATTCCGCAGGAATGTACAAAAGGATCTTCAAAATCACAAAAGGGCATTCTATCAGACCAATGAATTCCTGAATGGATTGTTCAGATTTGCTCCAAAAGAGATCAACACCGATTACTTCCGCTTCCTAAGAGTTTCTGATTCTCAAACACTGAGGACCCAGCTGGTTGTGCACGATGTCGGGATTTTCTACGTAGCTCGTCCCAACACTCACCCCAGAACTTTCCCTCTGGAGTTTGTTCCTATCAACAGAGATTTCGTCTTTGATGTGAGGTTTGTGAAAGAAGAATACGATTACTTTCTCACACACGTGAGAAAACGCTACGGAGTAGAACTTCCTGGAAGCATTGAAGAGATCTTTTCGATCGTGAACGAGTTCTACTCCGAAGTCTTCAAATTCGAAAGAGAACGCTTTAAAAAAGCAAAGGAGAATTTTGAAAAGCTCGACACCAGTAAAATCGAAGAAAGATTCCAAAAGATAGAGAAAGTGCTTCAAAGCAAGAAGTACGTACTCATACACATAGGATACGGTGGAGGACTCATGGCAAATTCGCTCTTCATTCTCCTTGACGAAGAGACAAGAAAACAGGTGAGAAACATTATAAAGTACCATAAAGATGACGAAGCTCCTCTCACGAGGAGATACCTCGTTCAGAGTGAAAACAACAGTTACAGAGTGATATCTCCGATAGGATGGTGTGCGTTGTGGTTGGAAGATTCCCAATCTACGTAGAAGAGGAGTTCACATCGGATGAAAAGAAGTGGGAGTTTGTCCTCTCGAAAATCGAGTCCATCGATCCGGCAGTGGCTTCCTTCGTGGAAGAAGCACCGGATGGAACAATGAGAGTGATCGGTCCGTTTCGGGCGAGGAGTGGTTACGCTCTTGTTATCTCCTCGCCTCTTTCTTCGCTCTTTCATTTCTTGGTTCTCAACGTTCCCCGTGTTTTGAACGCAGTCGTGAAACCCGGAAGAGCCTACGTCGAAATATACGAAAAGAGAGATCTTTTCGATTCACCCGGGGTGTTCACTTTGAAGGTGAAAGGAGCAAAGGGTTTCTCACTGAAGCAGTTGAAAGAAGACATGAAACTCTTCCTCGGTGTCGAGGTTGAACCCGCCTTCCAGCCGGTTTCTCTGAGAAACACAAAGAACGGTGTTATCGTGACCTTGAAAACCCTCACCCCTGAAACGACCGCTCTGGTGAAACTCTCGAGGCTTTGTGGCACCGGTGAGAGCAGAAAGTACGGACATGGAGATGTAGAGATCTACAGGATTGTTGAGTAAAGTCAGTTTGTTCTTTATTGAGTTCTATCACCACCGAAGAGCTGTTTTTCCTGTGAATGCAAAAAGAAAGAATAAAGGAGAGGGGCGCTATGAGGAGGGGTAGCGTGAAAAAGGGTTTCATCTTTCTCAGTTTCGTTGTGGTTATTCTGCTTTTTGTTACTTCTTTTGTATCGTCCAGCTCTGGACCTTCTGTTCCTGTGATAAAGGGCAGATGGGAAAGCGGCACTTTCGTAGGCGATTTTAACGGTGATGGAATTGTGGAATCTTTCAGAGTTGTGTTGATAGTAGAAGACCAGAATGGTTCCAGCTTCACCGGGAAAACCGGAGCGATTGGTAGCCCGCAGGGATACGACTTGGAGACAGAAGTCTATTTCAACATAACCGGCACGATAGACCAGTATGGATACATAACGATCAGAATCGTTGGACTTGAGAATGAACCTCCAACAGTCGGGAAGTACGAGGAAGGAAGGATAAAGCTTCAGGAACCCCAGTATGGTGAAGTAATTTTGTACAGAGCTTCATAGTTCTCACAAAGGCGTCCCTCTCCTTTGCTGTCATTTTCAAGTTTGGCTCCTTTTGAGGATTTTTTCCGTTGTGGTCGGAATTCCGAGAAAGATCACATTATCAAGTATTGTCTTGTTCCTCTTTATATCGAGAAGGTCGTAGGCTTTCCATATCTCATCAATACATTTCTTCAGGTGGCGTCTCAGTTCGGATCGTGCCTTTTCAAGGTCACCGTTGTATTTCTTGACGAGCGGGTTGAACACGTTTTTTCTCTTATCCTTTTCAAAGTCATCCAGCGCATCTACGATATAGAGCCATTTTCCAAGAGACAAACCAAGGTAGTAAAGAATTTTTCTCTGGGTTTCTTCTTTAACCATTTTGCTGAGGATTGTTCCAACTATTTTGCCCTGTTCTTCTGCGAGGATTTTGAAATCTTGTTCCTTTTTTTCCATTTCGTAGAAGTTCTCAAAAAGACTGGATATTTCGGGATCTTTCTTCAAAAAAGCGCTCGCAAATAGGTAAACGGGATTTTTTCTGTCTATGTAGTTGTCTTTCAGCTTTTCACGAAGAAGGGCAGTGAAAACACGAGCCACCTCGTCTATTTCGCTTGAGGAGTAAAAATCCACCTTTTTGAGGGTGAAGATACAGAGTTCTTTTTTTCTTTTCAAATCGCTGTTGTTCAGACTTGAAAGAAGAAGTCCAAGTGATGCGGCTTCGTAGGTGAGGAGGAAACGCGGAATGATTGAATACTTTTTCAAAGCTTTGCAGACACCGCAGTAGTACCCTCTGAATTCTTCGTACTCCTTCACTTTCAGTTCGCACTTCAAGGGTTTGATATATCCAAACATCAATTTTTCCTCCTGATGATTCTGAGAAGTTCTTGAAGGATCCTGTTGTACAGGTAGTCGTAGACAAAGAACGCAACCTGAACACCAAGAAAGCCGAGCACGTAGAGAGAAAAGGAAACATCAGGCAGTTCAGCATTGAAGAATTTTGAAGCCACAAACACCAAAAGCAGAGTAGAAGCGTTCAAGTAGAGAAACCTGATGAGAATCGGTTTCTTTCTGAGAAAACCGTAAAAAGAAAGCACGAAAAAGAGCAAAACATAGCCTGGATTAGGAACAAGAAGAAACACAAGAACATTCACAGCGATTATGATTGGAACAGATCCGATCCCGAAGAGTTCCACAAGAACCCCTGTGAAAACACTGCTCAAAGCGGCGAAAAATATCTTGCTCTTCGTGAAGTTCCCAATGTAGAGTAGAAGGACAACGAGAGCGGAAACGAGCCCTCCATAAGTGACTTTCTTCACATGCAAGGAATGCAGTCACCCCCGCATGCTTCACAACAGGTATCTGTGCACCATGCACATCCAAGGCAGGCGAGAATATCGCGACAGCCGTCGTTCCCCCTGTATCTGTATCCCATGGAATAGAACGTGTTATGTACATTTTCCTGTCCGGGTGTTTCTGAAAACTCACCACTCATCAATACAGCGTACGCTTCGTTGATCTGCTTCATTTTTTCTTCCGCAAGATCTTTGAGAGGATGATCCTTGTATCGGTCCGGATGGTACTTTTTCACCAGCTCTCTGTAAGCTTTCTCTATCTCTTCCTTTGAAGCACCAGGTGGAACACCAAGGACTTCGTAGGGATTCACAAAGATCACCTCCACGGCGAAAGCTTCTCTGATATTTTAACATCTGGAAGTATTTCAGAAGGTGATGTTAGAAAAATCTTTATTAACTAAATCTTAATATGTTTTATTCATACAAACCAGGTTAGTTCCAATCATTCACAAAGTGGGTGATGCGTGTACATGGCACTGGAAGATCGATACAGAGTATGCAATTACCGGTAACGAAAAATTTCATGCGGATTTGTGGTACCGGAAGCTATGCGTTAAAAAGGGAATAATGGATGATATGAAGAGACAATATGAAGAGAATTTGTGGAGATAGATTACGTGTAAGTGCTTTAAATTCGAGAAGTTAACAGTTAACTTCTAACACATTGAGGGAGACCTTCTTTCATCTATTTGTGAAACATAGAACTAATCGATTTTTACCAAAAACACCCCAAAATGCCCTGACGTAGGTTGATATAATTTATCTTCTGTTTTTTGCTTGTGTTCTTTCATTGTTGAACTATGCAATTATTCCATTTTTCCAAACAGTACTTGAAGGTGCTCTCTTGTGTGTTAGAATGGTTTATGGAAAAGGAGAATATGGAAGTTCAAAAAACATCTTGCTTTCAGAGTGTGTTTGTGATATAATTTCTCTTGAACTCAACGGGTTTCAATAATTCCTTAGAGGTATGGAAACCCTCTTCATTTGCTTCGATACTTGCAAGGATCCTCAGTTTCAATAATTCCTTAGAGGTATGGAAACGATCAAGCCCTTTCACTGTTCTATGACCGAGGTTGAGTTTCAATAATTCCTTAGAGGTATGGAAACTAAAATTCTCTATCCGACATCGTCCTTCACCTTCAAGTTTCAATAATTCCTTAGAGGTATGGAAACTGACTCCAAAGAAATCAGTTTGAATATTACGGTAACGTTTCAATAATTCCTTAGAGGTATGGAAACTTTTGTCGCCAAGCCAGGGTATCCATTCGAACACTCGTTTCAATAATTCCTTAGAGGTATGGAAACCTTTACACACCGTCTCGAGCACAACGTCGCGAACCAGTTTCAATAATTCCTTAGAGGTATGGAAACATGAATACTCAACGCTACCGGCAACAGGAATGTCTAGTTTCAATAATTCCTTAGAGGTATGGAAACAGCAGGAAGCAATGAGACAAGCTTTCCATACTGTGGTTTCAATAATTCCTTAGAGGTATGGAAACCAGAATAAAGAGGATCTTCTTTCAATCTCAACACCTCGGTTTCAATAATTCCTTAGAGGTATGGAAACAGCAGAGCGTGGAAAAGATGTGGAAGGAGTTGCAGGGCGTTTCAATACTTCCTTAGAGGTATGGAAACCTTCCATTGTTTCAGGTGGAATTGTTGCGGTAATTGGTTTCAATACTTCCTTAGAGGTATGGAAACCCTCCGTATCTTCAACATGTTCTGTCGCAAAGATATGTTTCAATACTTCCTTAGAGGTATGGAAACAGAATCATTTCAGCTAGTGGCACAACAGTGTTCATGGTTTCAATACTTCCTTAGAGGTATGGAAACCAGTATCAGCGGGAGACGCAATAATGTACATCGAAGAGTTTCAATACTTCCTTAGAGGTATGGAAACTACGCATTAGCGACAAGTTGAACAGACTCAAAAGAATCGTTTCAATACTTCCTTAGAGGTATGGAAACCAGAAGTTTCTGTGCTTCGACTGAATGCTCGCGTTCTTTGTTTCAATACTTCCTTAGAGGTATGGAAACAGCAGTATTGGCAAGACATGTGGAACAATGTTGTATGTTTCAATACTTCCTTAGAGGTATGGAAACACGACTGTCAAAGCACAAAATCTTGCTCGAGTGTTCGTTTCAATACTTCCTTAGAGGTATGGAAACCATGACCACAGACAACTACAAGGCTATCAAGAAGAGATTCAATCCTTCCTTAGAGGTATGAAAAGCCCACAAACCGTATGATTTCTTCATCTTCGATACTGTTTCAATACTTCCTTTCAGGTGCAATGACTATGGATTTAGATTGTTGTCAGAAAGTGTACGTTAAAATGTGAATGATAACACCGCAGGGGGGATAGGGGTGCTTGAAAAGATATACAATCTTGGGAAAATTGGTGGTGATTCTTTTTCAAACTTCGCTGAAGAAGTTCCTTCTGATGAAGGAATAGCTATCTTTCTTGAGAGTAATTCAGAGGGTTTGGTTTTCAAGGATGTTGTTTCTATCGAGAAAAAACCAGGGGGTAAGAACTCGAAAATCTTCCTCTACAGAAAACAGCGCGGGAATTTCTCCTCTTCTGTTTCCCCCACCATGAAATTTCTCGACAAATCTAGTGGTTCAAGAGACCCTCTGGAAAGGACCTTTGATGTCTTCTTAGGCTTTTTCGACCATCCGAAGATATCTCACATCAAAGATGTCCTCGAGAGAAATAAAGAAGAGATTATTGACAAGCTAAGAAATTACGATGTAAAAAACAGATTCCTCACGATATCCATCGATGGAAAATTTCCCGCAGAAGTTCCAGAAATTCTCCAGGCGTTTGAAGATAAAGTCACACAGAAGAAAACTAAGGGAGAGGCAAAATGTTTTCTGTGTGGAAAAGAAGCAAATTCCAGACTGAGTGATGTGTTCAAATTTGCCACCTTTGACAAGCCTGGCTTCACACCTTTTCTTTCCAAGAAACATCCGATCCAGATTTGTGATGATTGCAGGAGTGTTCTGGAAAAAGCCAGAAGAGCAATTGATGAAAAGCTTTCTTTTTCCTTCTTCAGCAACAACAGAATTCTCTGGATAATCCCCTCCGTACCCGATCAGGATATTCTGGAATCAGTGATTGAAAAAATATATGAAATAAAAGACACCGACAAAAACTCAAAGTTTCGCAGTTTCGCTAGGCTCGAAGAAGAGATTGAAAAAGTTCTTTCGGAAAACGAAAGAGCTGTTTACGATTTTGTACTGATAGAAAAAGAACAACAGGCAGAAAGAATAGTTCTTCACGTTGAGGAAGTCTCGCCTACCAGAGTAAGACGGATCCTTGAAGAATCAAAGAAGATAGAATCTCAACTCAAAGAAGACGGTTTCAAAGTTTCTGTGAACTTCTCAGTGATTCACAAATTCTTCGAGGATCTGGACAGATACTTCAACTCCCTGTTTAGTGCTGTATTCTCTGAGGGAACGTTTGATAAAAAACTGCTGCTGACTCTCTTTCTTTCGAAAATAAGAAGCGATTTCTTTGGAAATGATACTTTACTTTCTGCACGTGAAGCTTTTGCCACGTATGTTTATCTGAGACGCTTGAACGTCTTAAAGGGGGGTGCTTCCGTTTTGAAGGGTGAAGATTTCTTCTCCAGGTATCCGGAGTTTTTCGATGAACCGTGGAAGAAAGCAGTCTTTTTAGAAGGAGTTCTGGCAAATTACCTTCTTTATCTGCAGTACGTTAAAAGAAACTCGAAGGCTTTCACGAAGAAACTGAAAGGACTCAGACTGACAAAGAGAGATGTGGAGGGGCTTCTTCCGGAAATCAGAGCCAAGATCGAAGCCTACGGTGGAATGAGTGAAAGTGTGGCAGAGCTTTTCAGGGAGACTGCTGAAGCTTTCCTCGAAGCTGGGAACTGGTCAGCATCACCCGACGAGATCAGTTTTGTCTTCGTCTCGGGACTTTCTCTCGGGAAAACTTTCTTCAGGGAGGTAGGGGTCGATGAATCCAGTGAAGAACAGGAGTGAAGTGCTTTTCATCTACGATGTGAAGTGGGCAAATCCGAACGGTGATCCACTCGATGAGAACAGACCGCGCTTTGATGAAGAAACATCCAGACTCTTTGTCACAGACGTGAGACTCAAAAGAACTGTGAGGGATTATCTTGCGGAGTGCTACGACGAAACGCTCTGGGTGACCGGTGAAGCGGTGGTACCGGAAGACAGAGTCAAAGAGCTTGGAATCAAGGACGTAAACGACGCATGCCAGAAGTGCATCGATATCAGACTCTTCGGTGCCGTTATTCCTCAGTCGAAAAAAGGAGCTATGGAATCTTCCATAACTGGTCCTGTTCAGTTCAGATACGGAACGAGTCTTCACAGAGTCAAACTCATGACTATCCAGGGAACTGCTGCGTTCGCAACCGAGAATTCAAAACAGAGGAGTTTTCGTGAGGATCAGGTTGTACCCTATGCCCTCATAGCATTCTACGGTGTGATAAATCAGAATTCTGCAAAGTTTACAGGACTCACCGAAGAAGATGTTTCCAAGCTTCTTGAAGGAATCTGGATGGGTACGAAGAACCTCATCACAAGATCGAAAATGGAGCACAATCCCAGACTCCTGATGAGAGTTGTTTACAAGGAAGGTGTGAACTACCACTCCGGAGAACTCGATTACCTTGTGAAGGTCGTGTCCGAGAAAGAAGATGAAGAAATAAGAGACATCTCCGAGTTGAAACTCGACGTTACCGAACTCAAGCAGGTTCTGGAATCCCTTAAGGACAAGATCGAAAGAATAGAATACTCTGTTGACAACCGCTTAAAACTCGCGGAGAACGGAGAAGAGAAGCCTTTTGAGGAGATATTCGGAGGTTTCCAGCTTGTAAAACTGGAGTGGTGAGAATGAAAGTTCTGGTCTTTGATGTTTCTGCTCCCTACGCTCTCTTCAGAAGACCTTACACAACGACATCATCGTACACCCTTCCCTTTCCACCAAGAACCACTCTTTTGGGGCTTGTGGGGTGTGTTCTGGGATATTCCACACCCGAAAGACTCGACAGTGCAAAAGTGGCGGTTCAGATAAAAAATCCTTTGAAGTTTCTGCGAACGGGAACGAACTTTGTGGAAACAAAGAAAGACAAAAAAGCTTCAAAAAGAACAAGAATAAGTCTTCAACTTCTGAAGAATCCTGCTTACAGGGTGTTTTTCAGCTGGGAAGACGAAGATTTTGAGAGGTTGAAGAACCTTCTCGAACACAGCGAAACCATCTTCACACCTTACCTTGGTGTGGCAAGCTTTATTGCCAGACTGAATTACGTGGGAAAGTACGAAGCAACCCGTGTAGCAGATTTTCCCTGCGAGGTCCACACGGTTGTTCCGAACACAGTAAAGCTTTTGCCGGAGCCTTCACACTATCTCATATTCGAGAGGGTCACAAGAAAAATGGACAAAGAGCGAAACATGCTTGAATCTGCGGTTTACATTTTCAAGAGGGACTTATCTCCTGTGAAGGTGGAAGGGGGAGAAGTGTGGAGGGTGGGAGAGCAGAACATAGTGTGGATGTGATGAAATCTCATCCTGACAGAAGACTGATTGATCATCTTGAGGGTGTTAAAAGACGCTCTCTGGAAAAATTCAGGTCGCTTGATCTTTCCTGGGAAGAACTTTTCGGATACGATGAAAATGTTCTGGAAGAATTCGTTTCCCTGCTCTCTGAATCGCACGATGTTGGAAAGAGTACAATCTACTTTCAGAAGCATTTGAGCGGTGAAAGAGTCGAAAGATCTTTGAGTGCGCACGCTCTTTTCTCCGCGGTTGCTTTCTTTCACAGGTCAAAAAACTTGCCGGACAAACTCAGAATATTCGGCTTCGAAATAATAAGAAGACACCACGGAGATTTCAGGAACTTTCTGGATATAGAAATAGATGAGAAAGTCCTGGAAAAGCAGTTCTCAGCCATTCCAGAGGATTTCCTGAGAAGATATGATCTTCATGATCTTAAGCTATCAGAAACAATAGAAAGGATAAAAAGATCGATCAGTAAGTTCTCTATCCTTGGAAAAAAAGACCTATCTGACTACTTTTTGATCCACCTTTTTATGTCCATACTCGTTTCTTCGGATAGGGAGGATGTGGTTTTCAAGAGCGAACCGCTTCCCTCCCTTCCTTCTTATGAAAAGGAGAAGATTCTCTCCTACAGAGAAAAGCTTGGCAGAAAAAACCAGATCGATTCTCTGAGGTGGAAATTTCAGGAGGAAATCTTGAGCTTCAAACCCGAAAGAGGAAAGATATACTCCATAACCGCACCGACGGGAATAGGAAAAACTATTGCAAATCTCCTTTTTGCCAGCCATCTCGCTGATGAAGACACGATCGTAATATACGCTCTTCCCTTCATAAACATAATTGAGCAGACCGTCGATAAGATAAAGGAAATATTTGAAACAGAAAGCCCATTCTTCGTCCTTCCCTTTCATCACCTTGCAAATCCAGCTTATGAGGAACCTGATAAATACGAAGATCTCCTGATGAACCTCTGGCACTCCAGGGTGGTAGTCACAACATTCGTGTCGCTTCTGGAGTCTCTCATCACTTTCAGAAAGATTCCGTTCTTCTACAAATTCCCAAAAGCTGTTCTCATACTTGATGAGGTCCAGGCAATACCTCACGAATACTGGACCCCTGTTGAAAAAACCGTTGAATTCCTCTCGAAAATGGGCACCACCGTTTTGCTCTCCACAGCGACAAAGCCCGCTCTTTTGAAAGAGGCTCTGGAAGTGGTGTCTAACAAGAATGTTTATTTCACAGCCTTGAACAGAACTGTTCTGAAAGTAGAAAAAGAAATGAGCTTTGAAGAATACAAGGAATTCGTAAGAGAGACCTTGAAGGATGGAAAAAGAACGCTCATCATAACAAACACGATAAGAGAAGCCGAGGAGATATACGACGTTGTTGAAGGCATGGGAAAAACCTGTTTCCTTTCCTCCAGGGTGATACCAAAGCACAGACTGGAGATCGTTTCGAAGATAAATGAGTACGATCTGTGTGTCTCCACTCAGGTGGTGGAAGCAGGTGTTGATATCTCATTCGAGAGGGTGATAAGAGACATAGCACCTGTTGACAGTATTGTTCAGGCAGCGGGGAGGTGCAACAGGCACTTCGAGTTGGAAAAGGGAGAAGTGATAGTCGTACCCGTCAGGGATGAGAGAAAAAACACCCTCTTTTCCTCATATGTTTACGGGAGCTTTCTCACAGAAACTTCCATGAACGTGTTGAAAAACCACAAATTTCTGGAGGAAAGCGAGTTTTTCATGCTCGTGGAGGATTTCTTCAGCTACGTGAAAACGTACGGCAATCCGGACAAGAAAGGAATCGGCAAGGCGCTCGAGAATTTGAATTTCAAAAAAATAGGAGAATTCAGTCTCATTGAACCAGAGCCAACGGTGCCGTTCATCGTTCTTGTTGATGAAGAGGCTCAAAGAGTATTCGAAGAATTTGCAGAGATCTTCAGTGGGAAAAGATCAAGAGAAAACTTCTCTCTCGTGAAAAGTTTGTTCAGGGAACTTTCCCCCTACATCGTGAGCGCGAGGATAAAGAGGGATCTTCCATTCCCACACACGATTGCCGGCATGATGGTTATTCACAGGAACGTTCTCGACAAATGGTACCACCCCGTGAAAGGTTTGAGAGTGGAAGGATCCGATGAGGTGATCATCATATGATGATTTCTGGATCTGTTGTTTTGAGCTATATAAACTGCAAAAGGGAAGCATGGCTGATGGCGCATGGGGTTCTTCCAGATCAGGGAAACATGCACATAGAGATAGGAAGGTTCATCCACGAAGACTACAGCGATTCTGTCATGCTTCCTGGTATGAAGATCGATACCATGTTTGAAAGAGAAGGAGTGAGAGTGGTTGGCGAAGTGAAAAAATCATCCGCTTCAAAAAGGGGAGCTGAGTACCAGCTCCTTTACTATCTTTACAGGCTCGAGGAAAAAGGTGTGAAAGCGAGGGGAGAGATCATAGTACCAAAAGAGAACAAAAGAATACCGGTTGAGCTCACAGAAGAAAACAGAGAGAAAATCAAAAAGGTCCTCGAGGAAGTATCTTCCCTCCTTGAAGAAGAAACTCCTCCACCACCCAAGAGAAAAGGAATTTGCCGAAAGTGTGGTTATGAACTTTTCTGTTTTTCGTGAGGTGGAAGGATGGAGAGCGTCTATCTCTTTTCAAGCGGAACGTTGAAAAGAAAAGCGAATACCATTTGCCTCGAAACAGAATCGGGCCGAAAGTACATACCCGTTGAAAACGTGATGGATATAAAGGTTTTTGGGGAGGTAGATCTCAACAAAAGATTCCTCGAGTTTCTTTCTCAGAAAAGAATTCCTATTCACTTTTTCAACAGAGAGGGGTATTATGTAGGCACTTTTTATCCCAGAGAGTATTTAAACAGCGGTTTTCTGATACTGAAACAGGCTGAACACTACATTAACCAAGAAAAGAGAATGCTCATAGCAAGAGAAATAGTTTCAAGATCGTTTCAAAACATGGTCGACTTTTTGAAAAAACGAAAAGTTCGGGCTGATTCACTAACGAGATATAAAAAGAAAGCAGAAGAGGCGAGCAATGTATCAGAGTTGATGGGAATAGAAGGAAACGCGAGAGAAGAGTACTACTCGATGATAGACAGTCTCGTGTCAGATGAAAGATTCCGTATAGAGAAGAGAACACGAAGACCTCCCAAGAATTTTGCCAACACGCTTATCAGTTTCGGAAATTCGCTCCTTTATACGACTGTTTTGAGCCTCATCTATCAGACACATCTGGACCCGAGGATAGGTTATCTCCATGAGACGAACTTCAGAAGGTTCTCACTCAATCTCGATATAGCAGAGCTATTCAAACCAGCTGTAGTGGACAGGTTGTTTTTGAATCTCGTCAACACTCGTCAGATAAACGAAAAACATTTCGATGAAATTTCAGAGGGTCTAATGCTCAACGACGAGGGAAAAAGTCTGTTTGTCAAAAATTACGAACAGGCTTTGAGGGAAACAGTTTTCCACAAAAAGTTGAACCGGTACGTTTCCATGAGATCTCTGATAAAGATGGAACTTCATAAACTGGAGAAGCACCTCATAGGTGAACAGGTTTTCGGATCCGAGGAATGATTGGAATGTACGTCATAATGGTTTACGACGTGAACGAAAAAAGAGTAGCAAAAATTTTGAAAATAGCCAGAAAATACCTCAAATGGGTTCAAAACTCCGTTCTGGAGGGGGAACTTTCCCCCGGAAAATATGAAAAGCTGAAATTGGAGGTTTCAAGACTGATAGACGAGAAAGAAGACTCAGTTAGATTTTACGTTATGGACTCTCAAAAGGTGTTCAACCTGGAAACTCTGGGAGTGGAGAAAGGAGAAGATGGCTTCATCTTCTGAGGGGGTGAGTGTTTTGGAGATCGAATGTAAGGTTGTAACTCCTATGTTTTCAAGAGGCGCAGCTGAGCCGAAGTGGGAGAACGGAAACAGAGTATATCCCTTCGAGCTGAGGCCGCAAAGCATCAAAGGGGTCCTCAGATTCTGGTTTCGTGCCATCGCTCCAACGGTGATAGACATATACTCACTCGAAGGTTTAGAAAATCTCAGTAAGAAAGAGAAAGAGAGATGGGAAAAAGAGAAATACAAGGGCTTGAAATATCTTGAGGGATTGATCTTCGGATCTCAGGAAAGAAAATCTTCTTTTAGTTTGGAGGTTAAGGTGGAAGGAGAATCGCAAGCTTTGGGAAAATACATGAATAACAGGTTTTCTTTTACCGATGACCGCTTAAAAGATACAAAATATGCTTTGTACGGTTTGTACGACAAAAGTGGAATTTATGAATATCTCCAAGAAGGAAAAAATTTTATCATAATTCTCCAGACGGCAAACGATAGTATTAAAGGAATAATTCTGAGTTTGCTCAAACTCGTTTCCACTTTTTCCGGTTTTGGAGCGAAGACGAGGAAAGGTTTTGGAGAATTCGAGATTGTGGATCCAAAACTTACTAGAAATGACTACAATCTGGTGATCAGTGAGTGTCAAGAGCACATCAGAGAATTTGTGAATCATCACAATTCGTCATCAAAAGTAAAAATCAAGTTGGGAAGAACCAATTTCAACGGCATACCGGATTTTCCCTGTTTTTGCGATTACAAAATTTTTGAAATAACAAAATTTAGCGGGAATTCTCCTTTAGAAGTCCTAAGAGAGGTTTTCAAAGTAGGGAGAAATTTCAAGGGGTGGTATCCATCTTTAAAACAAAAAATGAGATTTTCTGAGGGCGATTGTGTTAAAGATTTGGTTGAGGCTTTAGAAGGATTGTTGAAAGGTAGAAAAACAGAGAAAAAGATCGAGATTCCAACTGCTGTCGTCGGCCTTCCCATTCAATATCAGAACTTAGGAAGAGGAGAGATAAGAAGACTGAAAGTCATTGTCTCTTCTTCTCTGAGAGGATTGGGCATTGATGATATCGATGGGAGAAAAGCTTCTCCGCTTTTCCTTTCAGTTCACGAAGGTGAGAGAGGAAAATGGAAATTAGTTGTTTTGCTGATGAGAAGCAGGGTAACTAATGATGGTGAGTTGATAACAGAAGTCAAAGGTGGAAAAACACCTTCCAGTGGCATCAAAACGATAGTGAAAGAAGAAAAAGACTACAAGAATCTCCTCGAATGGATCAAAAAACTCGGCGGAAAAGAAATCCAGGGGGGATAATCGTGAGCAAAAGAGAAGAATTCTGGAAATCTAAGATAACCGCTCTTCTTCATGATCCGCTGGTGAAGGCATTCGATGTGAAAAATCATGAAAACATAGCTGGCGAGATTCTAAAGACCCTTGGCATCAAAAAAACAAGAGGTGAAGAAGACCGTCTTGCAAGCGCAATGGACAGGTTTCCAATCCCCTACGAAAAGGATGCAAAAAAACAAATTCATGTTTCGTTCGATGAGACTCTCTTTGTTCATCCATTTTCTGGTGAAGGGTTACCGGAAGTGAAGAGTTTCTTTCAAAATCAAAAAGTTGAAGAAATGAAGAGCCGTCTGATAAACGCATTGACAAAGCTGAAAGAGAAAAACGACACGTATGAAAAGCTCTTTCATTCCATCTGGTGGAATCTGCCTTACATTCTGGAAGGAAGTCAGTTTCTTCCTGCTGATACCAGAATAGCCAATCACTCGATCATAGACCATCTCGACGTAACATCGGCTCTCAAGGGATGTGTAGAGGGGAAACAGGTGAAGGCATCTCTAGTAGCGGTAGCGATAGGTCCTGTTCAAGAAGTGATAGCCCAGGCAAGAAAAGTGAAAGACCTTTGGGCTGGAAGTTATCTTCTTTCTTATCTCATCTACGGTGCCATAGAAGTTGTTGGCAAAAAGTACGGCTTCGATTCCATCATCTCACCGTATTTGAGAGGAAACTATTTCGTCAAGGAAACACTCGAATCAATGGGCGTAGATCTTGAAGACCTCTGTCCTGTTCCTCCTCGGAGGGAAGTCGCTTCTCTTCCAAATCTCTTTGTTGCGATAGTTCCATCCTCGGACGAAGAAATACTCAAAGAATGTGAGGAAGCGATAAGAAACAGATGGAAAACAATAGTTGATGAAACAAAAGAAAAGCTCAGTAAAAGCGAATTTCTTTTCAACGAGCATTCGTTCGATTACCAATCGTCTCTCTTTCCGGACATTCAGACATCAAAGGTGTCTTTCGATGAACCTGAAAGGATAGTTGAAACGGTGAGAAACTTGTTCACGGGATCGGGAATTGAAGATTTCAAGGAAGTTCTGAAGAAAGTATCGGAACACGCTGGTTACAAAGAGAATCCTGGGACGTTTTACAGGTACCTCCATCGTCTTCTGACCTCAAAACTCGCTGCGAGAAAGATGGCCAGACTCTTTCCGGGATACGAAGAGGATGTTTATCCCGACCACTTCACTGACGCGGACGATTTTGGGGCTGGAGTCAGAGCCTGTGCTGTGTTCAAAGATAAAGATATAGAAAAAGACATAGAAAAAGAGGACAGGCTCGGAACTCTGAACACTGTGAAGAGATTTCTTCCGGAAATCCTCAATATCAGGATAAAATTCGACTCAACAACGGATGTTGCAAGAAACAATCAGGCAAATAAGGAAATCGAGGATCCCGAAAAATTCAAGAATGGATACATAGCTGTTCTCCTCATGGATGGAGATCGAATGGGTGATTGGATGCTTGGAGAGAACGCACCTTTCCTGGAAAAAGTAATAAATCCGAAAGTGATTGAGATGTTTCAAGAAACAGATGATCTCAAATATGCATGGGAAAAACTGAAGGAATTCAAAACCATTCAGCCAGCCTATCACAGGGGTGTTTCGAGGACACTCGGTATCTTCTCTCAACTTGTCGGGAAAATTGTTGATAGACACAACGGGATGCTCGTTTACAGCGGTGGAGACGATGTTCTGGCACTTCTTCCAGCAGACAGCGTACTGGAATGTGCAAACGACATCAGAAAATTCTTTTCGGGGCACTTGGAGTACGAAATAGAGATTGAAAGCGGCTCTGATGTGGAAAGATTCAGATCAGAAAACGGTGTTCTGTACCACAACGACAAGCCTTTCGCTCCTCTGATGGGAAGAGCCGCTACTATGAGCGCTGGAATCGCTATTGTCCATCACAAGTTTCCTCTTCAGGTAGCTCTGAAGATAGCAAGGGAAGCAGAGAAGAGAGCAAAGAACGTTTACGGAAGAAACGCGTTCTGTGTGACGCAGGTGAAGAGATCAGGGCAAATGATTTTTGCTGGATCAACATGGGAAATTGAAGAAGAAGACGTTGTCAAGAGATCGTTGAAAATCCTTGAGGAGATGAAAAATTACAATGTTTCACACCGCAGTCTTTACAAACTTCTCTCTCCGGACTTCTCGCTCTACGAGGACAAAATGGAAAAGTTTGTAGAGTTCACTTTGAGAAGATCGATCCATTCAGAGAAATCGAAGAATGAGTTTATTGGAAATTTCAAGAATTTTCTTAGTCGACTGTTAGCTTACTACAAAAACACGAAGAAGTCCTCCTTCGATGAAGCAATGAGAGAAGCACTGGAACTTCTCATAATGGTGTACTCGATGAAGAGAGGTGAGTCTCAATGAAGCTGTGGGCGATATACTTTGAGCCTGAAGACTGGGTTGGTTTCAGAGAGACTAGAAGATTTTCTTTTTCTGATAGGGTGGAGAGTGTTTTTCCATCTTCTTTTCCTTTTTACGGTGCTGTGAGAACGGCTCTTTTGATGAAAAATCAGAAATTCGATCCCGGAGATGTTGAAAGAGCAGGAGACGTAAGGATGTTCGGCCCTTTTGTTTTTGAAAATACCCCTGAAGGAAGGAAGCACTACTTTCCACTTCCAAGAAACATATATAAAACGGATTCTGGCTACAGAGTCACCCCCATTGTCGAGATTGATGGAGTTTACCTTCCCTGGAAACCTGAGTACAAAATGGATAGTAAAGAATCTACGTCTGGAGGGCTCATAGAACTGAGTGATCTCGAACTTCTCAGGAGTAACACTCAGGGTGTGTGTAAATTCGATCTTGTTTCCGCGGAAAAAATCTTTAAGAAGGAAACCCACATAGGAGTAGCTTTTGAAGAAAACAGAAAAAAAGTGAAAGAAAGAATGATATATTCGATCTCCTACTACAGATTTTACGATGGAGGATTTTTCATGTTCACAGACGATGAAAGAACGGTCGAGCTTGTTTCAAAACTCGACGGTGTGTTTCTCGGAATGAAGAGCAAATGGTCGGCGGTCGAGGTTGAAGAACTGAACACCACCGCTTTTGATCCTCCAGACTATAAGAATGTAGCGGTTGCTCTCATAACACCGGCTGTTTTCGATGGAGGAGGGATGCCGAAGGATAAAACTATTCTTGGAAAGAGAGTTCTCACAACCGCAGGGATTAGAAAGCAGGTTGTTTCCGGATGGGACCTACGCGAAAATAAACCAAAGAAGATCTATCATGCTGTCTCTCCGGGAGCTGTTTACTATCTGGAAGGTAAGGTCAATGGACATGTGCTGAATGAAAGTAAATTCACGGATTTTGGTTTTGGAAGATGTATCTTCATGAAGTACGAAAAACTTTGAGGAGGGATAGGAAGATGGAAGGAAGAGTCTTCCTTCTTTACGCGGAAACTCAGGTTCATGCTGGAACTGGTTTCGAAATAGGAGTTGTTGACCTGCCTATTCAGAGGGAGAGAACCACAAAATTTCCCATTATACATGGTATAAAAGGTGCTTTGAGGGCCTACTTCAGGTCTCTCATCAAAGAGGACAAGATAGATGAAAAAAAGATAGAAGAGATATTTGGAAGTGAACCGAAAAGCGACAAAGGAACGGTTCCTGGTAGTTTGAGCTTTTCTGAAGCGAGAATTCTCCTTTTCCCTGTGAGAAACCCGGATAGGCTTTTTGTGTGGGTTACGTGTCCTCTTGTACTGATAAAATTTGCGAAATCTGTAGGGGATAACGATGTTGTTAAAGAACTAGAAGAGGCGAATATTGATTATGGAAAGGCAGTCTCCTTCTATGGATCTGGTGAGGTGTTCCTTGAGGAAGTAAAATTAGAACCATTTGTTGGTGAACTTCCAAGGACAAGGGAATTGATATCGAAGATTTCCAATTGTGCTCCAGTTGACTACCTGAAAAAGAAAATGGAAAGCGATGTGGTTGTTGTGAATGATGTTCTCTTCTCAGAAATCGTTCAGGCTATGACAGAAGTTGTACCGAGAGTGAGAATAAACAGAGAGAAGAAAACCGTTGAAGAAGGTGGTTTGTGGTACGAGGAATATCTGCCTCAGGATACGGTGATGTACTTTGTGGTGAGGAAGACGTACTACGGTAACAAAGAAGATTCCGGGAAAGATTCTTTGATGGAAGTTTTCGAAAACGAAGTAAATGGAGAATTGATCAACATCGGAGGAAAAGAAACTGTTGGAAAAGGCATGATGTGGGTACATGCCTGGAGGTGATGAAGATGAAGACGCTCAGCCTTGAACTGGCAAAACTGGCGATGAATTTGGTTGAGGAAGTTGAGAAAGACAAAAGAGATGATTACCTCAGGGATGTGAAGGGTCTTGGAAGTATGATCGTTCAAAACGGTTTGATGGGAACAATTCTCTTTCTGAAAAAGAAAGGAAAAAACAAGGTGGTGGATCACCTTGGAAAGATGATCGAACACCTGACACTGGAAGATGGTATCGTCGAAAGACTGATGGAAAACGAGTTTTTGGATGCCAGGACATACTTGAAAGCACAGATCGCTGCTCTTGAGTGTGCAAAATGGCTCAAAAGATGCGGAGAGGTTCTCCTGGGTGGTGAAGAGAATGAAACTACCTGAAAGCAAAAATCTCAGTCTTTACTGGGAAAAGTACAGCTTTCTTTTGCTTGAGGGTTCAAACTCAAAAGATAAAGAGATAGTAAGCAAAATCTTCCAGACCGTTGAGAAATTGCAATCCGATTTTGGAAAGATCAGCAGTATTCTCAAAGAAAGAAGGGAACAGCTGATCAAGAAAAGAAAACCGTTTATCAACTTGAAGATGAGAGTGAAAGGAAAACTCTTGCTTGGGGCTGGGAATCCTTCTTCTATCGAGGTGGGCATAACTCTTTCCAGAAATTACGGACTTCCCATAATTCCTGGCACCGCTGTCAAGGGGGCGTTTGCCAGTTTTTTATTCGAATTCGAAAGGGATAAATACGAATCACTCGCTCATATTTTTGGAGACACCGAAAGAGAGGGTGACCTCATTTTTCTTGATGCAATACCTGTTTCGGATTTGAAATTTTCGCTGGATATCGTCAATCCACACTTCCAGCCGTATTATATGAAAGAAAAACTTCCTCCGAATGATTGGTACGACCCTGTTCCAATAAAATACTTGGTGGTGAGCAGTGGTGTGTTCTGGTTTACCGTTCTTGAGAGTCGTTCCGGAGTTATTGGAAATTCGGAAAAGGAACTAATAAAACAGAGATTCGTGGAGATGCTAAAAGCTTATGGCTTAGGCGCAAAAACAAGTTATGGTTACGGTCGTTTCGAAGAGCCCAGCTGAGCTGTAGAGTCTTGAAATTCAAAAGATATCAGTGAGCCCCGCATCAAGCGGGGCTTTTTCTTATACATTTTATGAAATTTGTATTCAAGGGGGGATGGATGTGATATCAAACAAGACAAGGAGAAGAATTAGAAACGAACTTTTGCCTTTTGTTGGAAAGAGAGTTTCTGTCAGGGGGAAAATCAAAGCGTTTGGTACCACAAGAAGTCCTTTCTCGAAAAAGCCAACAATTCTCATAACAAACGTTACTGTGAGGTATTTGGATAAGAAGGTCAAGGTGGATCATCTGTGGGTTGCGATCAAAAGGATCCCTGAAAATATGGATATTGCTGTAGGAGACGTTGTATCTTTCGAAGCTGATGTAGTTAAATACAAACTACTTCCCGACTTCAAAACGAAAGACGACATCCTTCACCCGCGCTACAACTACGGCGTTGAAAATCCGAAAAGTTTCAAAATCATAAAAAGAACAGCTGAACCTTCTATGACCCTTCGAGATGCGTTTTTGAGAGTTCTTTAAGGAGGTGTTTGGTACGATGATTTTTGTGGGAGATGTCAGCACGCTGGATATGTGCAGGCGTGACCATGCAGGAGAAATTAAGCTCAAAGATGTCCTGACCAAGAACGAGGGATTGCAACGTCTTCAGAAGCTAAGATGGTGGTACCTGTACGAGGTACCAGCGACTATAGCAGGTTTGGCAGTACCCGCGGCAAAAAGGGTCAAAACTGAACTCAAAACACCATCTGATCTCTGGGTTTTGGCAGAGAACAGATGGCTCGTTTTCCATATTGAGGGAGAAAAGAACTGAACCTCGCACACCACAGTAACAATGATGATAACACAATATCGAAAATTATTTGATCGTTTTCGAAAGAATAATGTGATATAATTCAGACAATAAAAAGTTGAATCTCAAAGGGTGACAGCTGTGAATAACGATCATTTTGAATTGTTGAAAAAAGTGTTGCGTTCCTCACAGCTTGTAATCGGTTTTGTTTTCCTGGAAAACGACGGTGAAAGTGGGAAGCTTTCTGTGAAAGTTTCTGAGGGAAAAGTTCCTCCCTTTTTCAAGGAGGGATTTTTCTTCACACTGGAAGAACTGAGACATCTTCTCAGAATGAAAAACAGCAAAACTGCGATTATTTCAGTGTTGAAAGATGGTGAATGTAGGAGATCTCTGGTTCTATATCTGAAAGGGTCTCTGAGTGAAGATGCTGTTCTTTTGATTCAGACTCTACTGGTGGCTGTTGAAAGTGAGGGACTCTCGCTTGGCATGAAAGAGCTGAAATACATGGCTTATCACGATCCACTGACAGGACTTCCAAACAGACGCTATCTCTTCGAGTTGGGAAACAAATATCTGGACTTGGCAAAGCGTGAAGGAAAGAAGGCATTCGTTCTTTTCTTGGATCTTGCTGGATTTAAGGCAATAAATGATACATACGGTCACCTGACAGGTGATGAGGTGTTAAAGACAGTTTCGAGAAGGATTTTGGACAGGGTAAGAAGGAGCGATGTGGTGGCTCGATACGGTGGCGATGAGTTTACCATTCTCCTCTACGATATGAAAGAAGAGTATCTGAAATTCTTCCTGGAAAGGATTCTTTCCACCTTCAGAGAACCCATCAGAGTGGGGAACACAACTTTAACTGTTGCATCGAACATAGGAGTTGCCAGATTTCCTGAAGACGGAGAAAATCTTGAAGAACTTCTGAAAGTAGCAGATATGCGAATGTATAGAGCAAAGGAAATGAGAACACCTTATTTGCTTCGCTCATGATTTTTCAATTTTTATTCCTTCTTTTTTTCAAAACTCTTATCTGTTTTTTTAACTTCAGCGAGTTATAAATATCCTTCGTGGAAAGACTAATAGAGCTTTCTCTACAGGTTATAAAGCTTTACGAGGAACTGGATAGTATCCAGAAAAATTTTCCTTCCTGCAATGGATGCAGGGAGTGTTGTAATACTCCCTCTGTTAATATTGAGGTTACCATTCTTGAATTTGTTCCCCTCGCAATTCATCTCTTGCAAAACGATTCGATAGAGAAGTGGTTAGAGATCCTTGAAAATGTTGATGAAATGGATCGATGTGTACTCTTCGATCCACATTCTGAGCGTGGTGGTTGTTTGTATCACTCTTTCAGACCTATGGTGTGTCGTCTCTTCTCGGGAAGTTACGTTCTTAGAAAGGAAAAACCAGAAGTGTGGGGATGTAAATATCTGAAACCTGCGCTTTCCAGTTTCATTGAAACCCTTCCAAACTGCAGCGAAATGTACTCAAAACTGCTCGCTATAGATTTCTTCCTCGCACAGGAAAGATATCCCATAAATATCGCACTGAAAAAAGCTTTGGAATACGTTTACTATCGGATTTTCCCGGCGTTCAAACATAGGAGTGCATGAATGAATAAAAAAACAAAAGGGATGCTCCTCTGGCATCCCTTCGATCTCTGGCGCCCCCAAGGGGATTCGAACCCCTGCCTCTGGCTTGAAAGGCCAGTGTCCTAGGCCGCTAGACGATGGGGGCATGAAGTGTGCACCAGAAAGAAATATACTATAAAATACAGAACAGTTCAAGTGGTCAAGGATGTAAATAAATCGTTACGAGATAATGCTTCGTGGGGATTGCGAGCTTCTTTGTTTTTTTGATTCTAAATTGCATTTATATTTTCATCTAAAATCAAAGGGCCACGAGGGGCCCCGCTATTTTTCTTCCTGCTTCTTTCTGTCGAAGAAAGCAAGGATCAGGGCGATGATACCAACTACCAGGCCGTTTGCAAGTGCTGCTCCTTTGGAACCGGTTATACCCGGAATGAAAGCGGCTATGATCAACCAGATTCCCAGCAGAAGCTCAATCCAGCCGGCAACTTTTGAGGTCCCAAGCATGAAAATACCTGCTATGAGAAGAACAACACCGACGATCAGAAAATCCGCAATGTTCGCTCCTTTACTGCCAACGATTCCAGGAATGAGGGAAGCAACGATCAACCAGAGCGAGAAGATAAGAACAATCCAACCTCTCCAAGACATACCGATCCCTCCTCTCATTGGGAAGTTTTTAAAACGTACTTAAAACCTTCCCTTAGTATATTTCTGACGTGTTTGTTGTTCAGTTTGTACCGCATGTACCTGCCGTGACGTTTGGCTTTTACGAGATTTAAGTGGCGCAAAACTTTGAGCTGAGCTGACACTGCCGATTGATCCATCCTCAGGATCTCGGCTATCTTTCCAACGCACATGTCTTTTTTCGAGAGGAGGAGCAATATTCTGAGTCTTGTTGGATTCATCATTTGCTTCTATCCATCGTTTGCAGGCAAATCTTTCCAGATTGAACTCGTTTTCTATTTCAAAAGTTATCATCCCTAAACAAATACATGAATATATTATCATCTGTTCATATGTTATACCATCTTGTGAGTCAACGTCAAGTTATTAATAAACGATTTCATGAAATTTTGAGGAAAGTTCTTATCGTTCTATGTGTTTGGCATTCCCAAGGGGATTCGAACCCCTGCCTCTGGCTTGATATTGTAAAATGATAAACGACTCAGCAACGCTATCGAGGGATGTGAAACACTTGAAGCCTGTTTTTTATCTCTTACTCAGTGTTTTAGTGGCGTCCTTTTCAGGGATATTCATAAAGCTCTCTTCTCTTCCACCTACAACCATCGCTTTCTACAGAGTTTTCATTGCTTCATTGCTTTTCTTTCTGGTGAAGAGAAGAGTCGGGCTTTTTTCTTTGAAGAAGGAGATGCTTTCCTTGATTGCTGGCTTTTTCCTTGCGATGCACTTTTTCTTCTGGGTTTCCGCCTTCAACCACACCACCGTTGCCGGAGCTGTTATACCTTTGACGCTTCAGCCTGTTTTGACGGGATTGCTCTCGTGGCTGATCTATGGAGAAAGGATCAGTCCTTTCAGAATTGTCACGGGAAGCACGGTTGTTACGGGGGTGGTACTGGCTCTTGCTGGAAAAGAGGGTTTTTCAGGTGTTTCGAGGGGTGATTTGCTTGCAGTTGTTGGTGTGGTGTTCTTTTGTGGGTACCTTGTTCTTGGAAGATACCTGAACAGGGCCATGGGAAGTATGGAGTTCAGTCTGAGAACGCACGCTTTAGCTTCAGCTGTTCTGGCTTTTCTTGTGCCATCGTTCGGGGTCGTTGAAACGAAGGAGTGGTTCATCCTAATCGGTCTGGGGGTGGGATGTTCGTTTCTGGGGTATCTTTTCATCAATCTCTCGCTCAGATATTTTTCCTCAAGTGTGGTGAGTGTTGTTCTGGTTGGAGAGCCGGTTCTTTCTGTCCTGTGGTCTTTTCTTCTTCTGGGTGAAGCTGTGACATTTTTTGAAGCCATCGGTTTTATAGTTTCAGTAATAGGACTTGTATTATTCATTCTAAAAACTTGAAACTGTCCAAATAAAGTATTAGAATATACTACAGAAGCGAAGCGAAGGCTCACAAGACGCGGTAATACTCACAAGGGGGTGTTTTCATGCCTTACATATACAGATGCAAAAAATGCGGGGCAATCTACTACTCTGCAACGTCCATCGAATATCAGCTGAACAAGTACTGCGAAAAATGTGACGGAGAGCTCGAGCAGCTGGGTGAAGAAGGAGAAGTGATGGAAAAAGAAGAAGAGGAGAAAAAAAGCGAGAAAAAGAAGAAAGAATAAGGGAGGCATAGCCTCCCTTTTAAATTTCTCTCAGGGCTTTTTTGAGCGTTTCAACTGCTAAGTCGATTTCGCTGTACTCTACTGTGAGTGGTGGTAAGAATCTGATTGTGTTGTTACCTGCTGGAACGACGAGCAGTCTATTTTCAAAGCATTTCGTGGCGACCTCTCTGTTGTTCATTTCCTCTCCGAACTGAACCCCTATCATGAGTCCCATTCCCCTCACGTCGGCTACCACGTCGAATTCTTCTTTCATTTCCTGGAGCTTTTTCATGAGGTAGTTTCCTTTCTCTTCCACTTCTTCGAGGAAGCCTTCCTTCGTCAACTCTTTGATCACGGTCACCCCAGCCCTGCAGGCAAGTGGGTTTCCTCCGAACGTGGTGCCGTGATCTCCTGGCTCCAGAACGTCCGCTCTTTCGTTCACAATGACCGCTCCAATAGGCACTCCCCCACCGAGTCCCTTGGCGGTTGTGAGAATATCCGGAACGACTCCATACTTTTGATACGCGAAGAGTTTCCCGGTCCTTCCCATTCCACACTGAACTTCATCGAACACAAGAAGCGCGTCGTACTCGTCGCAGAGTTTTCTCGCCTCTTCGAGGAATTCTTTGGCGGCGGGTACTATTCCGCTTTCCCCTTGAATTGGTTCGAGGAACACAGCGCACACGTCTTCTGACATCTTTCTTCTCAGGTCTTCGATGTTGTTGAACTCGAAGTATTCAAAACCGGGAACGAGTGGTTCAAAAAGTTTCTGATATTTCGGCTGTCCCGTTGCTGTGAGAGAACCCAGAGTTCTTCCGTGAAAAGAGTTATAAGCGGAGAGGATTTTGTATTTTTTCTCACTCCTTCTCTTTCCGTATTTTCTCGCTATCTTTATGGCGGCTTCGTTTACTTCAGTTCCCGTGTTTGCGAAGAAGACCTTGCCGCCGAACGTGTTCTTCGACAGAAGTTCTGCCAGTTCCATCTGTGGGCGGTTCCAGAAAAGATTTGAACAGTGAATGAGCTTTTCTGCCTGATCTTTTATGGCTTCCACCAGTTTTGGGTGGGAATGTCCAAGGACGTTCACCGCTATTCCTGAGGTGAAATCAAGATATGCGTTTCCTTCTTCATCGTAGATCCAGGAGCCCTTACCGTAGACAAACGTCACGGGGAACCTGTTGTACGTGTTCATCAGATACATCTTTACCCCTCCAGTTCTTTTATCATGGTCCCGATACCTTTCCTGCTGAATATCTCCAGCAGGATCGCGTGTTCCAATCCCCCGTTTATGATGTGAACGGCTCCCACTCCACTTCTCACCGCCGACACGGCACATTCGATTTTTGGAATCATTCCTCCCGTCACTGTGCCATCTCTGATCAGGTCCTCTGCTTCGTCCGGTGTCAAAGCGGAAATGAGTTTGCCATCCTTCAGTACACCGTCCACATCCGTAAGGAGAATGAGTTTTTCTGCCATCAGGCTTTTTGCTATCTCCGCAGCCGCGGTGTCAGCGTTTATGTTGTAAGAATGACCGTCTTCCCCTATTCCCACAGGGGCAATCACCGGGATGTAATCGTTCTCTATCAGTGCGTGGAGAATTTCTGGATTGACCTTCTTCACCTTCCCAACGTAGCCTATGTCTCCGTGTTTCGTTTCTTTTTCTGCCACTATGAGTTTTGAATCTTTTCCACAGATTCCGACTGCCCGGCCACCGTGCAGATTCAGGTTCATCACGATTTCTTTGTTGATCTTTCCAACGAGGACCATCTCAACGATTTCCATGGTTTTCTCATCGGTCACTCTGTGACCGTTTTTGAAAACAGGTTCTATACCGAGGTCTTTCATCATCTGAGAGATGGCAGGTCCACCACCGTGAACGATGATCGGCTTTATTCCGGTGTACTTCAGGAGGATTATATCCTGAATGAAGGCTCTCTTTGCGTTCTCCTGCTTCATAGCACTGCCACCGAACTTTATGACGAAGGTCTTTCCGTAGAATTCCTTTATGTATGGAAGAGCTTCGAGGAGAACGTTGACCGTGTCAATCCTCATGTTCTATACCTCCCGTTTATCTCAACGTACTTCTCCGTGAGGTCACATCCCCACGCCTTTGCGGTCTCTTTTCCCTGTTTCATGTCGAGTACTATCCTTATTCTCTTTTCGCTGAGGATCTTCTTTGCCTCCTCTTCATCGAAGGCTACTCCCCGCCCGTTTTCTGCCACTTTTATTCTTCCTGCTTCGTTTTCGAAGAACAGGTCGAGTTTGTTAGGATCGAAAGTTGCACCGGAGTATCCCGCCGCGGCGATGACCCTTCCCCAGTTCGCGTCTTCTCCGTATATGGCCGTCTTCACAAGGTTTGAGGAGACGATCGATCTGGCGATCAGTCTCGCTGACTTTATATCAGGAGCGTTGATTACATGAACCTCTATAACCTTTGTGGCTCCCTCGCCGTCTTCCACTATCTTTTCTGCGAGGACCTGATTCACCTCGTGAACGGCTTCGTAGAGTTTCCAGAAGCCATCCGTTTCAAGTTGGATCGTCGTGTTGCCCGCAAGACCGTTCGCGAGAACGATTACCATGTCGTTCGTACTCGTGTCTCCATCGACGTCTATCATGTTGTAGGAATCATCGACTGAAAGTTTCAGGAGTTTTTCTAACGCTTCTTCAGAGACTTTCGCGTCTGTCGTTATGAAGGAGAGCATTGTCGCCATATTGGGGTGTATCATGCCAGATCCCTTGGCGATTCCCAGAACGGTAATTTCTTTTCCGCCGATCATCACCCTTGTGTTGTGCATCTTCACCTTCGTGTCGGTTGTCATGATGGCTTCGGCAAAAGGAAGAGGATCATCCGAAAGCTCTCTTGCTGCTTCTTCAATACCGCTTTCCACCTTGTCCATGGGAAGCTGAACCCCTATAACTCCTGTGGAGGATACAAGGACACTTTCAACCGGGATTCCGAGCTCTTCAGCCGCTTTCTCTGCCATCCTCCTTGCGTTGATCATTCCCTGTTCACCGGTACATGCGTTGGCCACACCGCTGTTCACAACGATCGCTCTGATGCCGTTCGGATTCTTCTTCAGTATCTCCATGTCGTAAATCACCGGTGCTGCTTTAACAACGTTGGTGGTGAAGACTCCCGCTGCAACACACGGCGCTTCAGAGAAGATGATCCCGAGGTCTCTTCTTTTCTTCTTTATCTTGCAGTGTACTCCTGCGAACCTGAAGCCCTTGGGAGTGAACACTCTTTTTCAACCCCTTTCATGGATATATTGGAGTGAATTCGAGTCCTTTCGTCTCGGCCAGCCCGAACATGATGTTCATATTCTGAACTGCCTGCCCCGATGCCCCCTTCACGAGATTGTCTATTGCACTCATCAGTATGAGAGTGTTCGTTCTCTCTTCCAACTGCATACCAATGAACACGTGGTTGGATCCATAGCACCATTTTGTTGAGGGATAAATTCCCGTGGGAAGAACATGAACGAACGGTTCGTTCCTGTAGAATTCGAGGTACGCTTCGTATATCTCTTCGAGGGATTTGTCCGTTTTCACGTATATCGTCGAGAGGATACCGCGTGTCATGGGAACAAGATGAGGTGTAAACACCACCTTCACTTTCTTACCTGAGATCTTCTCAAGTTCCTGTTCCATCTCGGGAACGTGTCTGTGCTTTGCCACGTTGTAAGGTCTGAGACTTTCGTTCACCTCGGAGAAAAGATAATCCACCTTCTCCTTTCTTCCCGCCCCGGAAACACCGGATTTCGCGTCGACCAGTATCGTTTCTGGATCCACAAGGTTGTGTTTCAGCGCGGGAGCAAGAGCGAGTATGACACTCGTGGGGTAACATCCGGGGTTTCCCACCACCTGAGCGTTCTTTATCTCTTCACGATGGAGTTCTGGAAGTCCATAGACTCTTTTTACATTCTCGTATCCCGGTAGCTCTTTTTCGTACCACTCTTTGTACACCTTCGGATCGTCGAAACGAAAATCCGCGCCAAGATCTATTACCCTAACACCTTCAATCTCTTTGACGAGATCATAGCTCGCACCGGCCGGAAGCGCTGTGAAAAGAACATCGCAATTCTTTGAAACTTCCTCTGGATCGAACTCGCTGAGCACACTGTCTTCTAGTGTCGAAGGGAAGACTTCTTCGAGTTTCTTTCCAGCGTAGGTTCTCGAGGACAGATAGGTTATCTTCACCTCGGGATGGCTCTTCAAAAGCCTGACGAGTTCCAGCCCTGTATACCCTGTCACACCTATTATTCCAGCCCTGATCAATCTTTTTCCCTCCCGTACTTTTCCGCCACCATCCTGTAAGCGTCACGGAACGGCACTCCCTGTTTCACAAGTTCATAGACCCTGTGTGTGGCCAGCACTTCCTCAGTAATACTAGACTCGGATCTTTCTTTATCAACTTCAAGATGGTCAAAAATTATTTTCATTATTCTTACGATATTCTTACTAATCTCAAAAGCCTCTATCATTGGTTTCTTCAGAAGCTGGAAGTCTCTGTGGTAACCGAAGATGAGATTCGACGGCAGAGTGACCGTCATCAGCATCTTCGAAACTATCGCGTGGTGATAAGCTCTTACGAGTTCCAGTGGATCAGGATTTATTTTGTGCGGCATGATGGAACTTCCCGTGCAGAGCTCTTTTGGTAGCTTGAGATAACCTATCTCTGGAAGCGAGAAGAATATGATATCGGAGGCGAACCTGTTCAAGTCGTAGGATATCTGGGAGAGCGTGTGAAGAATCAGATACTCAAACTTCCCCCTGCTGTTCTGGGTGTAGATGGGATTCCACTGGACCCTCGAGAATCCGAGTTCTTTTGCAGTGAACTCTCTGTCTATGTCTATGGGAACACCATAACCGGCTCCAGTTCCTAAAGGCGATTGATCTACGATTTCGTAAGCTGTTTTGAGAAGTTTCAGGTCGTCTTCGAGGGCGTCTTTCAGCGCTCCAGCCCACGTGGCAAAATCTGTTGGCATCGCTTTTCTGGTGTGGGTGTATCCTGGAAATTTCACATCACCAAATTTTTCTATGAATTTTCCAAGAGTCTTTTGAAGTTCTTTGAGGAGGCTTTCTATCTCTTTCAACTCTTCTTTGTACATGAGTCTCAGTGCGGTTAAGACCTGATCGTTTCTTGAACGAGCGGTGTGGATCTTTTTCCCGATCTCTCCAAGCTTTTTCACGAGAAAGTTCTCGATGGCGGTGTGGCAGTCTTCCTCCTCTGGCTTTATCTGAAACTTTCCTTCCTTTATAAGGTTCGAAAGCTCACTGAGCGCTTCTTCTATTTTTCTCTGTTCCTCCGCACTCAGAAGGCCTATTTTGCGTAGCATTCTGGAATGTACTACGGAGGCCTTTATGTCGTATTCTATGATCTTCATGTCTGTTATGTAATCGTCTCCGACGGTGAATTTTTCTACTTCTTCGTTGACTTTGTAGCCTTTTTCCCAGAGTTTTTCGTTCATATCTGATACCCCTTTTTCACGAGCTGGTAGACCTTCAACCTCAGGGCGTGAATGTTGATGAAGCCCTTCGAGTCAGTCGCATTGAAGCCCCCTTCAACGTCCATGCTTGAAAGTTCCGGGTTGTACAGCGAGTACGGCGAATATCTCGCGACGGGCATAACGTTTCCTTTGTAGATGGATACCGTCACCTTTCCGGTCACGTTCTCCTGTGCTTTTCTGAACGCTGCGAGGAGGAACTCCATTTCTGGAGAAAACCAGAAACCGTTGTATATGAGCTCCGCGAACTTCGGAGCGAGCATGTCTCTCAGGTGCATGACTTCTTTGTCCATGGTGATTCCCTCGAGATCTCTGTGTGCGATCCACAGGATCGTCGCACCCGGGGTTTCGTACACCCCTCTTGATTTTATACCTATGAATCTGTTTTCGACCATGTCGAGCCTTCCCACTCCGTTTTTCGCGCCTATTTCGTTCAGATACTCGAAGAGTTCGAGAGGATCCGTTTTTTCTGTTCCATCATTGGGATTCACGACCTTCACCGGAATGCCGCTTTCGAAGTGGATCTCGAGCAGTGTTTCTTCGTCCGGAGCATCCTTTGGAGAGACCGTCCATGTGAACACGTCCTCGTCAGGTATGTGTGCCGGATCCTCCAGTTTGCCCGCTTCGTGGGATATGTGCATGAGGTTTTCGTCTTCGCTGTAGGGTCTTTTTTTGGAGACTTTGATGGGAATTCCTTTCTCCATGGCGTAGTTTATGAGATCTGTTCTTCCCTTGAATTTGGCGAGAAATTCAGGGTCCTTCCAGGGTGAGATGACTTTGAGATTCGGATTCAAAGCAGCGTAGGTGAGTTCGAATCTCACCTGGTCGTTTCCTTTACCAGTTGCACCGTGTGCGACGTACTGTGCTCCTTCTTTCTCGGCTATTTCCACCTGTCTTTTGGCTATGAGAGGTCTTGCGATGGCGGTCCCAAGAAGGTACCTTCCTTCGTACATGGCGTTTCCAAGTAGTGCGGTGAATATGTAATCCGTGACGAATTCCCTTCTGAGGTCTTCCACATAGACTTTTGAGGCACCTGTCTTCAATGCCTTCTCTCTGATTGCATTGAAATCGTCTTTCTGACCAATGTTCGCAACGTAGGCTATCACTTCGAAACCTTTTTCGCAGAGCCACTTCAGGATAATGGAAGTATCGAGACCACCACTGTATGCAAGAACGACTTTCTCTTTCATGAAGAACCCTCCTTTTTGTTCTTGATAGCATAATTATAGGATTATTTAAAATGATTTATATGAAGTGTTTTTTCACTGTTATTTTCAATTTTGTAAAGGATGAAATCCACATATTATTTTCGTGTTTATGAATATCAATTACGGAAAAGACAATCTCCGTCAATATTGAAAGTCCTTTCCGTGAGATAGTAAAATAATAAATGGGAGGTGAGAAATCAATGATAACAAAGATCCTTTCCATCTTTGCACTTTTCGTTTTCGCCGTGGGGGTATGGAAATATTTCAGAATGAAAAAGAAGGAAGAAAAATGAAAACTTGAACAAGGAAACGATTGAGTGTATAATATTTTTCTGGTGTGGAGAGGAGAGGTGGCCGAGGGGTCTAAGGCGCACGCCTGGAGAGCGTGTGGTGGCCAAAAGCCACCCGTGGGTTCAAATCCCACCCTCTCCGCCAGAGAAAGACCGGGACTTTTCAGGTCCCGGTTTTTCATTCATCATACGGGGTGGGTGAGAGCATGTTTGAAGAAATGATCCTCGAGAAGGTAAGAAAAGAAGCAGAAAGGATAGCAGAAGAACAAGGATTGGAAATATTCGATGTTCAATACAGACGTGAGAGCAGAGGATGGGTCCTCAGAATCATCATAGACAATCCCGTGGGTTATGTGAGTGTGAGGGACTGTGAGCTCTTTTCGAGGGAGATGGAACGATTCCTCGATCGTGAAGACTTCATAGAACACTCCTACACACTCGAAGTCTCTTCGCCGGGACTCGACAGACCGTTGAGGGGTCCGAGAGATTACGTTCGTTTCACCGGAAAGCTCGCAAAAATAGTAACAAAGGATGGAAAGACCTTCGTAGGCAGAATCGAATCCTTTGTCGACGGAACTATCACGATCTCGGACGAGAAGAGGAAATACGAAATAAACATCGATGATGTGAAGAGAGCGAATCTGGAAGTGGAATTTTAAGGAGGTGGCATTATGAACATAGGCTTGCTGGAAGCCCTCGACCAGCTGGAGGAAGAAAAAGGAATTTCCAAAGAAGAGGTCATTCCTATC
The DNA here is from genome assembly GCF_000784835.1 of Thermotoga sp. Mc24. Taxonomy (NCBI): domain Bacteria; kingdom Thermotogati; phylum Thermotogota; class Thermotogae; order Thermotogales; family Thermotogaceae; genus Thermotoga; species Thermotoga sp. Mc24. Next base: position 74,987 of record NZ_JSFH01000007.1, read on the forward strand.
CTTGAAAAAGCACTGGTGAGTGCTTACAGGAAGAACTTTGGAAATTCCAAGAACGTGGAGGTTGTTATAGATAGGAACACGGGAAACATAAAAGTGTATCAGCTCCTCGAAGTTGTGGAAGAAGTGGAAGATCCAGCAACACAGATATCTCTCGAGGAGGCGAAAAAGATCGACCCCCTCGCGGAAGTTGGGTCTATTGTGAAGAAGGAACTGAACGTTAAGAATTTTGGAAGAATAGCCGCGCAGACAGCGAAGCAGGTTCTCATCCAGAGAATCAGAGAACTCGAGAAGGAGAAACAGTTCGAGAAGTATTCCGAACTCAAAGGAACGGTTACAACCGCTGAAGTCATAAGAGTCATGGGCGAGTGGGCAGACATCAGAATAGGAAAGCTCGAGACAAGGCTTCCAAAGAAAGAGTGGATCCCCGGTGAGGAAATCAAAGCCGGTGATCTGGTGAAGGTCTACATCATCGATGTGGTTAAAACAACCAAGGGGCCGAAGATACTCGTGAGCAGGAGAGTACCGGAGTTCGTAATTGGCCTGATGAAACTCGAAATTCCGGAAGTGGAGAATGGAATCGTGGAAATAAAGGCCATTGCCAGAGAACCCGGTGTTCGAACAAAGGTGGCAGTTGCATCGAACGATCCGAACGTGGATCCCATAGGTGCCTGCATCGGTGAAGGAGGATCGAGGATAGCCGCCATACTGAAGGAGCTCAAGGGTGAAAAACTCGACGTTCTGAAGTGGTCGGACGATCCCAAACAGCTCATAGCGAACGCCCTTGCGCCGGCTACCGTCATAGAAGTGGAGATACTCGACAAAGAGAACAAGGCCGCACGCGTTCTAGTTCCTCCGACACAGCTTTCCCTCGCCATAGGAAAAGGAGGGCAGAACGCGAGACTCGCTGCAAAGCTCACAGGATGGAAAATAGACATAAAACCGATCATGAATCTGTGAAGCAGAAGGAGGTGCTCAGATGTACGAAGAACTTCGAAACGAATTGAAGAAGAGAAAATACAGAATCACAGCACAGAGGGAAATGATTCTCAAGATCTTCCTGGAGTCTCGAGGAAGGCATCTGGGAGTAGAAGAGGTTTACCGGGAACTTCTGAACAGGAACGTTCGAATAAGCAAAGCCACGGTTTATAGGGCGGTGGAACTTCTTGTGGAGCTTGGATTTTTGAGAAAGCTGAACTTCGGAGAAGGGCTTTACAGGTACGAGCTGGCCGATCGATCTAACAGGGAATCGCATCAGCACGTGATTTGCCAGAAATGCGGGAGGATCGTGGAGATAAACTCGGAACAGGTGAATAAGATAATATCAGACATCTCTGAAAAAACGGGTTACGTTATAAAATGGCACGACTTGAAATTTTATGGAATATGTCCCGAATGTCAGGCGAAAGAAAAAGAAGAGGAAAAAAGATCAAAATGAAGTAAAGATACTGTGGAAGAGGAACTTCAGGGAGCAGATTCGCCAGTTTTATGAACCCGTTCAGAGGAAGCGATACGATGTTCGTTATCTTTGCTGCGATCAGAGCGGATGTTTTGAGACCCAGGAGGAAAAGAAGAAACGAAAGGTGAGCGAGCCACGTTACTGGTATCATGAGAAGGGATACAGGAATGGAGAGAACCAGAGCCGACATATTGGTTCCTCCAAAGAAAAGGCAGAGAAACGGTAGAGCCGACAGATAAGCCTTCACTGTCAGTTCGAAAATGTTTTTTGACTCCAGTATGCAAAGGGTGACAAAGAAGGACAACAGGAAAGAGGGAGTGAAAACAACGGTGGGATCCACGATCATCATGAAGGATCCCACCGTTGCTGTTGTATGAAGGGGGGTCGTCCTGAAGCCGGTAATTTTGAACACTACCCAGAGAAGAATGGTCAAGTAAGCCCTGATGACAGAGGGTGTACCCACTGTGATCACATAGGGAACGAGTAACAAAAGTGCGGCAAGCTCCTGATACGTTCTTCTCCATGTCAAAAAAGACAACAGCGTTGTGTAGAGTGAGAAAGCTATTCCTATGTGCAATCCGGAAACCGCGAAAAAGTGCCCCAGACCACTTCTGTAAATGTCTCGGTCTTTCTCTCCGAAAAGCACAGAAAGAACCGTTCCATTCGTCATCTTGGAGAAGGATTCTTTCAGAGTCTTGAAAGAAGGCTTTTCAACTTTTCTTATGTACGATGGATGAAAGGTGTTTCCATCGAAGTATCCGATTGCGTAGATGTATCCCTCTTCTGAAGTTTCTATTCTCACAGGGTATATCTTCTTCCACTCTCCTTGAAATACTTTCGCCTGTCTCAGTCGTCCCCTTTCAACGTATCCTACCAGCTCGTAGTTTCCGGCAGGGACGGTGCCAATCTGATAGAGAGAAGCGCTCAGCAGAGTGAAGAATATCACCACAGAAATATCCCTGTTCCTTTTCCAGAAAAGAGCCACCAGTGGGAAAAGCACATACCACGGAAAACGAAAAAGGGCGCCGATCAGCGCCCCGAGACACAGCGAGAAGAAAACGAGTATCATGCTCCGAATTTTTCCAGCTTTCCGGCGTACGCGAGAGCCAGTGTCATGACGTCGCTTGCGTGGATCGTTCCGAGTGTGCCCCTCGCGCATTCGAACTCGTTGAAAGCTTGAGAAAGACCTCTTCTTGTATACTTCGACCAGATGAGAAGAGGTACGGGATGCCAGCTGTGTGCTTTCAGCGGAACGGGAGTGGAATGATCACCCGTGATCACAAGAACGTCGGGATTCAGAGAAACTATCTCTGGAATGAGCGCATCGACCTCTTCTATCACCTTCACCTTTTCTTCGAATTTTCCATCCTCACCGTAAGAGTCGGTTTTCTTCACGTGGACGTAGAAGAAGTCGTAGTCGTTCCATCTTTCCTTCAGCGTTTTTATCTCGTCGGCTACAGTCTGGCCCGTTTCTATTATCTCCATTCCCACGAGCTTTGCAAGACCTCTGTACATCGGGTACGTTGCTATGGCTCCCGCTTTCATCTTGTAAACTTGAGGGAATTTCGGAAGATCCGGGTACTTGGAAAAACCTCTGATGAGGGCGAAGTTTATCTTCGGATTGTCTTTCAGGACTTCCGCTATCTTTTTGATCAACTCGTTGGTGATCCTTGCCGTTTTTTTCGAAGGTTCGTCCAGACCTTCTGCCCAGACCATGGGATGTCCTTCTTTCTGGGGATCTGCATCTGTCACGTTATCTCCGAGCCCTTCTCCTGTGAATTTCACAACGAATCTGTGTTCCTTTCCAGGGTAGAAAGTGATCTCCACGTCTTCGATTTTCTTTATCTTTTCCGAGAGCAGCTGAACCACCTTGGAGGATTCTTCTGTGGCAGGCCTTCCGGCTCTTCTGTCGAGGACCACTTTTCCATCCCAGGTGGCGAAATTCGCCCTTGCAACGACGTCTTTTTCTCCCACTTCAACACCTATACCGAGAGCTTCGAGGATTCCTCTTCCAATCTGGTACTTTATGGGATCGTATCCGAAGAGCGAAAGGTGTCCTGGCCCGCTTCCCGGGGTGATTCCGGGAAGAACGGGTATCGTCTGTCCGAGATCACTTTCTTTTGCCAGATTGTCCAGATTCGGAGTGTTCGCAGCCTGAAGAGGTGTTTTTCCGTTCACGGGAATGTCCCCAAGACCATCCATTACGAGGAGAACAATCTTTGCTTTTTCTTCTGTGACGAGTTTCGATACGAACTCCTGTTTATCGAACATCTCTATCCCTCCTTCTGAAAAGTCAGTTTCTCCAGTAGATATTTTAACCTTTCGTCATCTGATACAGGTGTTCCCTGCTCTATGGATTGTAGAAACGCGATAACAAGATCCGAGAGTCTGTTGAAATCAAACCTGTCTGCGTGCCTGAATCTGGCGAGCCTCAGAGAAAATTTCCAGTTCACATCCTGGGTCTCCGCGACCAGTTCTCTCAAAAGTTCCTCCATGGTAGGTTCTTCTTCAGCGAGAAAATACTGGAAAGTTCTCGTCAAAACGATTGTGGAGGCGATCATCACAGAGCTACCGTAGAACGCGGAGACGAATTTCACGGCGTTTTCTTCCATTTTGAAGATATCGGGGGATTCGAACATGATACCGAGGATCACTTCGAGCATTTCTGAAGAGTCCAGTGTTGTATCGTAAAACGGAAATTCCCCTTCTCTGAGTCTCTCTATTCGTCTTTTCGCATACTCGTCTTCTGAATCGATTTCTTCCGAAAGGGCAACAACATCGATAGTGCCATCGAAAAAGTAATCTTTCAGCCATTCGAATTCCTCTTGAGAAGGAATCACCACATCCTTTTCTGCGAGTGAGATCATGAATTCGGCTCTATCTTTCAGCTCATCCGAGACTTCCGAGAGGATGGATATGGCTTTTTCCTTCTCAAAGTGAAGCAGGATTGTTCCGTAGTTGTACTTCAGAATCTCTTCTTCTCTATGCCTTCGGTAAGCGTCCTCAAAAACCTCGAGGGCTTCTTCGTACAGTCCGAGCGTCTTGAGGAGTAGCCCGTATTCGTTGGCTACAAGAGAATCATCGGGATTTTTTTCATAAAGTCTCTTTAGGATTTCGAGAGCTTCGAAGAGTTTTCCGAGTTTTATGAGAGTGTAAGAGAGATTGTACTCCACATGATCTTTTCGTTCTATTTCCAGAGCCTTTTTGAAGAACTTCTCTGCTTCTTTGAATCGTTGGAGCTGATTGTAGATAACTCCCAGTCTTTCGTAGACTTCGACAAAATTGGAGTCTTTCTCGAGGATTCTCCTGTATTCTTCGATCGCTTCTTCGAGCCTTCCTTCTTCCAGAAGGAGATCTCCTTTCTTGAGGAGTGGTAAGAGAAACTCTTTGTTGACTTCGTAGGCTTTTTCGTAGAAGAGAAGACTGTCTTCGATCTCGTTTTTCTCTTTGAGTATACCGGCAAGTTCAAAATATGCTGGTGCGAAACGGTCGTTCATCGAAATGGCGAGCCTCATTTCGATTTCTGCTTCTCCAAGCTCTCCTCTGTGTTTCAGGAGAAGTCCACGGTAGAAATGATAGCGGTAGTCGTACTGAACTTCCTTGGCTTTTTCCAGAATTTTCTCGGCTTCGTCGAGCTTTCCTTCGCGCAGGAGCTGTTTGAATTTCTCGTAGAGGAAGAACACATAATAGGATCTGTAGTATTCATCCTTTGTGATCTCGTATTGGGCTTCCAGACCCCTCAATATGACATCGAGGGGTATCCTATCTTCTTCCAGTACCTTCGGGAGATCTTCAGCGAGGACAGGGAGTTTCACTGGAAGATTATTCTGTTTCGCTTTTTCTGGATCCAGCGGGAGATAAACGATTGCCTTTATATTTCCACCTCTCATTGTAGAAGCATCAAATAAGGATAGTGAGGCTGTCCTCCTTCGTAGATTTCAAGATCGAGATTTGGGAATTCTTCTCCTATGAGTTTTTGAATCTTTTCAAGTTCTGGTTTTCTGTAGTTGTCTCCCAGAAAAACCGTCAGTATCTCTTTTTCGTGTGCGTTTTCCTTTTCCAGAGCTTCTTTCAAGACCTTCACGAGGCTGAACCCGTGGGACACGAGTTCCTTTCTGACAAACAGCAGATACTCGCCTTTCCTTATTCGTCTGTTTCCGTACCTGGAATCTCTCACTGCCCTTGTAACGGAGATGGGAACACACTGGGAGATGGCTTCTTCAAACCTCTTTAGAAGGTCTTCCGGTTCCGCGTCGGAATCGTACTCCACCATGGCGGCCACACACTCTTGAACGAAGGAAGTTGGAACAACGATCACTCTTCTATCGTCGAACGCATCCGCTACTTGTTTTGCTGTGAGAAGGACGTTTGCGTTGTTCGGGAACAAAAAGACATTCCTGGCGTGTGTCTGTTCCACGGCCGCTTTCAGATCGGCAAAGCTGGGATTCATGGTCTGACCGCCAGGCACTATCACGTCCACTCCAAGGCTCTTCAGTATATCTGAGATACCCTTTCCGGGAGAAACAGCAACAACCCCGATTTCCTTTGTGGGCTGTGTAGAAATCACGTGTTCGTGCTGAAGCTTCATGTTGTCTATTTTCACCTTCACTATTTCTCCGAATTCAATGATTTTTTCCAGTACCTGACCTGGATGATTCGTGTGAACGTGCAGTTTTATCAGGTCATCCTGTTCGACAAGGACAACAGAGTCACCGATCTCGTTGAGGAAAGCTTCGAGTTCGCTTTTTTCAACCACCTGGTTCCTTTTGACTGCCACTTCCGTGCAGTAGCGGTTCGTTATCTCTTCAAAGGCCATCCTCTGGAGCTCTTCAACGGAGGCCTGTTCTACCTCTTCCAGATTAACTTGTATGTTTCCCTTTATGGCATCCCTCATACCTTCGAATATGTAATAGAGGCCTTTCGCACCGGCATCTACTACACCGGCTTCTCTGAGTTTTTGAAGCATGTGTGGGGTTCGGTTCACAGTGTCTTTCACTGTTTCGACGATCCAGTCGAAGAGTTCCTCGAAAGTTTCAAAATTCTTGTTTTGTAGCTGTTCATCCAGAACTTTCACAACCGTCAGCATCGTTCCTTCAACAGGTCTTATGACGGCGCTGTAAGCGACTTTTCTGGAATTGGAGACCATTTTTACGAAATCTGCTGGTGCGATGAACTCTTTTGGGGAAGCGTCTGCCAGTCCTCTCAGAATCTGAGACAGTATCACCCCGGAATTTCCCCGGGCTCCCATCAGTGCACCTTCTTTTATGGCTTTCCATACCTCATTGAGATCGTCACTTTTAACGTTGTCTATGTACTTGCACGCTTCCAGCATGGTGGAACACATGTTGGATCCTGTGTCTCCGTCTGGAACTGGAAACACATTCAGGGCGTTTATTTCATCTCTGTGTTTTAATAGATTTTCAGTTGCCTTCTTTATGATGATTTTGAGAAATCTGCCTGTGATCTTTTTCAAGGTCTCTACCTCCGTTTCACCTGATACCTACCACATGGACTGTTATGTTCAGCTTTTCACACCCAGCGAGGGTTTTCAGCTTGTGAGCAACGTTGTCCGCAATGTTCTTGGCGACTTCTCTGATGTTCACTCCGTATTCTACTTCGATGTACACATCAACGTTGAGAGAAGAATCTTCCAGTTCCTCGATCTTAATGCCTCTGTCCCCTCCGAAGATTCGTTCGAAGAAGGATCGGGAATCTCCAAGTCCTACCGTTCCATAGCTCTCCAGAGTCGCAAAGTACACGATTTTTTTCAATGCGTTGAGTGTGATTTCGAGCTCCCCGTTTTCCAACATGATCCTCATACTTTCCCCTCCCTACTTCTGGCCTTAATATATGTTAGCACAGTTTTTGTGAGTCCCTCCGAATCCAGCCCCAGCGTGCTGAGAAGCTCCTTTCTTCCCCCATGAGGAACAAAAAGATCTTCGACACCCACATTAACGATCTTTCCCTGCCATCCCATTTCTTGAAGTCTCTGAGCAACAAAGGATCCAAAACCACCGATTCTCATAGCCTCTTCAACGGTGATAATGATATCGTGATCCCTGGCGATTTCTTTCAGGACAGCTGTGTCCAGCGGTTTCACCGTGAGGGCGTTCACCACGGTCACGTCCAGTGGTATTTTCAAAACTTCGTTCAGAATGGTTCCGGTCGCTATTATTGCAGCTTCTTTCCCCCTCCTCAATATCTTCCAGCCAAGGTCTACCTTTTTCATGTTCTCCAGAATGGATTCGACTTCACCGTAGAAGGATTCCTTGGGGTATCGAATGGCAACAGGCCCATCGAGGTTCTTTAGAATGGTGTAGAGTGAACTCACGAACTCCTCAGGAGAGGACGGAGAAATGATTTTCATGTTTGGAACAGGAAGCAGATAATTTATGTCGAACAGACCGTGGTGTGTGGGGCCGTCTTCTCCCACCACTCCGGATTTGTCGATTGCAAAGAGAACGGGAGCGTTCTGTAGGGCCACATCGTGAACGATTTGATCGTACGCTCTCTGCAAGAAAGTGGAGTATATGGCGACCACAGGTTTCATTCCATGAAGACCGAGAGCGGCTCCAAAAGTTACGCACGTCTGCTCCGTTATTCCGAGATCGAAGAAGCGATCGGGATGTTCTTTCTGGAAGATGGAAAGCCCCGTTCCATCAGCCATCGCAGCCGTTATGGCGACAATTTTTTTATCTTCTCTCGCTATTCTTGAAAGGGTATATCCCAGGAGTTCACTGTAAGAGAGCATTTTCGGTTTTTCAGATGGCGGAGCGCTGTGATACTTTGTGGGATCTTCTTCTGCGGCGGTGAATCCTTTCCCTTTTTTAGTCACCACGTGAACAACCGATGGATAATCGTAGTCTCTGATTCTTTTGAAAACTTTTTCCAGTAGCTCTATGTTGTGGCCGTCAAAGGGGCCGAAGTATTTCAATCCGAGGGATTCAAAGAAGTTGGTTCCCTGTATCATTCCCTTGAGACTGTCTCTCAAATATTTCATCTCTTCCTCGACTTCGAATCCAATTTCTGTCTTTTCGAGAACCTTCTTCAAGACTTTTTTTCCTTTCAGGTAAATAGGACTGGTTCTCAATTTCGAGAGATGGTAGGCCAACCCACCTACGTTCGGCGAAATGGACATGCCGTTGTCGTTCAGTATGATCTTCATTTTTGAGTTGAGATTCTTCAGCTGGTTCAATGCTTCGAGTGCCATTCCGGAGGTGAGGGCACCATCACCGATGACAACCACAACGTGTCTCTTCTCTTCGAGCAGCTCAAAGGCTTTTTCGAAACCAAGGCCTGCGGCTATGGAGGTTCCAGCATGGCCTGTTCCAAACCAATCGAATGAGGACTCTCTTCTTGTCACAAAGCCACTGAGACCACCAAAGGTTCTTATTGTGTGAAACAGATCATCACGACCGGTGAGGATTTTGTGTGTGTAAGTCTGGTGGCCGGTATCCCAAATAATGGCGTCCTCTCTCGGGTCGAAGACCCTGTACAGAGCGAGGGTCAATTCTATTGTTCCAAGATTCGATGCGAGGTGCCCCCCGTTTTTCAGGACAACTTCTGTGATCCTTCTTCGAATATCCTCGGCCAGTTTTTTCAGCTCATCGTAACTCATTCTCTTGATCTCGTCCAGGAGCATCTATCTCACCTTCCAGCTCTTTCATCACGTCGATGATCTTCAGTCTGTTTTGCTGAAGAATCTCTTTGCACTTTCTGTAGAGTTCCACTCCGCGTTCGAAGAGTTTGATGGATTCTTCAAGGGGAAGATCTTCTTTTTCCAGTCTGTTTACGATTTCCTCCAGTTCTTTCATCATTTCCTCGAAATTCACTCTATCACCTGCGCTTTCTTGGTTCCATCTTTGAAAACGAGTGACACAGCGTCTCCTTGTTTCAAGATAGAAGATTCTTTAACGATTTCCTCACCTTTTTTCACCAGGACAAACCCTCTTTCGAGAGGTCTCAACGGGTTCAAACTTTCGAGCATTCTACCGAGACTGTCGAGTTTCTCTTGGTTGTGCTCGAAATAATCTATGAGTTTCTTTCTCAACTTTGTGGTCAATTCTTTGACCTTCTCTATTTTAAATTCGTTTAGCTCGAGTTTCCTTCTGCCGATCATTCTGAGGCGAAAATAAAGTGTTTCCAACTTTTTCTCTTCCACGTTGAATCTGTTAGACAGGGAAGTTGTTAGCTTTTCGAGGAATAAGTCCAGGTCTTCGTGTATCTCACTCACATCCGGTATCACGTACTCGGCAGCACCCGTTGGAGTGTGCATTGCCACATCTGCCACGAAATCCGCTATCACACGGTCTATCTCGTGTCCTATTCCCGTCACAACGGGATGTCGAAGTTTGAGAATCTCACGGATCACATCCTCTTCGTTGAAGACCCAGAGGTCCTCTTTGGAACCGCCACCCCTCACGATCATAACAAGATCGAGATCGTATTCGTTAGCCTTTCGCAGAGCTTTTATGAGCTCCTCTCTTGCAGAATCACCCTGAACGGAAGCGTGGAAAACGTAAATTTCGAGTGGGGCTTTTCTTTCTCTGGCAGTTCTTATCACATCCTGCAAAGCAGCGGAGTCTCGAGATGTGATGATACCGATCTTCTTAGGAAATCTGGGGATGGTTTTCTTTGCTCTGGAAAGGAGACCTTCTTCGAGGAGTTTTTTCAGTGTGGTTTCGAATTTTATCTGATACATACCAACTCGATCCAGATATCTCACGTTCGAGCAGATGAATCTGTAGGTTCCATGAGGAATGTAGACACTGACACTTCCCTCGACAAGAGCCATTCTACCTTCTTGAAGACGAATTCCCATGTTGTCTCCACCAAATATTACACACTCCAGTCTGGCGTTTTCCTCAACCAAGGAGAAAAAAATATGCCCCTTTCTGGGGCGCACACCAGAGATCTCACCGTAAACGCTCACGTTGGTGAGATAGGGATCTCCTTCTATCAGGTTCTTTATGTACTCGTTTATCTCTGTAACGGAATAGGTGTAATCCTTCATTTCATTTGTCTCTCCGCCGCTCTCACAACGTGTTCAAACAGGAGTACGGTTGTCACCTGCCCCACACCCCCTGGAACGGGTGTCACTCTGGCGATCTCTTCAACCGATGGATCGACATCTCCCTGGAGTTTTCCATCCACGTAGTTTATTCCCACGTCTATCACAATAGCTCCTTCTTTTACCATGTTCTTTTTCAAAAAGTTCGCTCTACCGACGGCTACCACCACAATGTCGCTGTTTTTCGTTATTTCTTCGAGATTCACCGTTCTGGAGTGACAAACCGTGACGGTCGCGTCCCTTCCTTTCTTCAAGAGCATCAGGGCGAGTGGTTTTCCCACGGTGACACTCCTTCCAACAACGGTTACTCTTTTTCCGGAGAGGCTTACCTCTCTTTCCAGTATTCTCACAGTAGCTTCGGCAGTGCACGGTGGAAAGAGCTCTTCATCGTAAAGAAGAAGTCCGAGATTAGCAGGATTCACACCTTCAACGTCTTTCTCAACGGGAACATAGGAAAGGATTTCCCTTTCGTCGAGACCTGGAGGAAAAGGTCTTGCGACGAAGACTCCGTTCACACTTTCGTCTGATTCGAGTTTCTTCAGAGTGGAAACTATATCCTCAGGAGAAACGTTCAGAATTTCAAAAGCTATTCCGAGTTTCTCGGCTTTTTTCCTCTGAGACTTTAAATAAGAAAGAGTCGATGGATCATCTGTGCACACAACGCTGACCAGTTTGGGAGTGAAACCGAGTTTTTCTATTCTCTCTTTTGTTCTTTCCTCGATGCTTTGAGCTATTGTCTTACAGTCGATCCACACGTTGTGACCCCCTTCATGAAACACCCACTACGTTACCATCATTGTCTACGTCCATATTCAAGGCGTTTGGTCTTTCCGGAAGACCAGGCATCAAATTTATATCCCCTGAAAGAGCAACAACGAAACCTGCTCCAGCAGATACGAGAAAATCACTGACAACGAACGTGTATCCTTCGGGTGCACCTCTGAGAGATGGATTGTGGGAAATGGACTTTGGAGTTTTGGCAACGATCACGGGAAGATCATCAAAACCGTGTTTTTTGATAAACTTAAGAGCATTTTTTGCGGCATCGGAAAATTCCACTCTTCCGGCTCTGTAGATTTCTTTTGCAAGGATCTCTATCTTCTTTTCCACAGGATCGTTCATCTCGTAGAGGTAAACCGGTTTTACATCCTTTGCAGCTTCCATCACAGCTTTTGCGAGTTCGATGCCGCCTTCACTACCCTTTTCGAAGACCTCGCTGACTGCCACCCTCACACCGAGTCTTTCGCATTCTTTCATCACGTAAGCGATTTCCTTTTCTGTGTCCGTACCGAACCTGTTCAGCGCTATCACGACGGGTAGATTGAATTTTCTCAGATTTTCGACGTGTACTTTGAGATTCTTGAATCCTTCTTTGAGGGCTTCCAGGTTTTCCTCGTGGATGTTTTTGAGGTCCGCGCCACCGTGGTACTTCAAAGCTCTCACTGTGGTCACCAGAACGGCTGCGTTCGGATAAAAGCCACCGATACGGGAAACAAAGTCGATGAATTTTTCAGCACCGAGGTCTGCGCCAAAACCCGCTTCCGTGACAGTGTATTCGGAGAGTTTCATAGCCATCTTCGTCGCTATGATGGAATTGGTACCGTGTGCGATGTTGGCGAAAGGTCCGCAGTGTATGAGCGCTGGAGTTCCTTCTGTTGTCTGAACAAGATTGGGATTCATGGCATCTTTCAAAAGAACGGCCATGGCACCCTGAATTCCAAAATCAGAGACCCTGACGATTTTCCTGTCAGTGTTGAGCGCTACGATTATTCTTCCAAGCCTTTCTTTCAGATCCTTCATGTTTTCAGACAGAGCCAGAATGGCCATCACTTCGGAAGCGGCTGTGATTATGAATCCATCCTCTCTTGGAAATCCGTTTGCCGATCCTCCAAGACCGACCACTATGTTTCTCAAAGCACGATCGTTCATGTCCATAGTTCGCTTCCAAAATACTCTTGTTATGTCTATTTTGAGTTCGTTGCCGTGTTTTATGTGGGAATCCAGAACGGCCGCCAGCAGATTGTGAGCGGAGGCCACGGCGTGTGTATCTCCTGTGAAATGAAGGTTTATTTCATCGGAAGGAAGAACCCTCGACCTGCCACCTCCTGTCGCACCGCCTTTCAATCCAAGGGTGGGGCCGAGGGAAGGTTCTCTCAAAGTAACTATCGATTTCTTACCGATTTTGTTCAGAGACATGGAAAGTCCTATGCTAGTGGTAGTTTTTCCTTCACCTGCAGGGGTGGGGGTAACCGCCGTCACGAGAATCAGTTTTCCGTCTTCACGATTTTCGAGACTTTTCAAGAATCTGTGGTCGATCTTCGCTATGTAGTGGCCGTAAGGATAGAGAACATCGTCTTTCAATCCCAACTGATCGGCGATCTCTTTGATCGGTTTCAAGATTATCACCTTCAAAGTTCGAATTTTTCTTTTGGAGCGTGTTCTTTGGCGATTCTGTCCAGTATTCCGTTGACGAATTTTCCGCTGTTTTCTGTACCGTATCTCTTGGCTATTTCTATGGCTTCATCGATGGTCACTTCTATAGGGATGTCTTTTTCGAAGAGAAGTTCGTATGTAGCGAGTCTCAGAACGTTTCTGTCCACAACCGATAGTCGGTTCAAAGACCACTTTTCCAGATATCGGGAAATGAGATCGTCTATCATGGGAAGGTTCTCTTTTATACCTTTTATGTATCGTTGGGCATCTTCTTTTGCCTTTTTATCGTAGGTTTCATCCAGAATTTCCTCAAGAATCTGCTCAAGATCTTCGTCTCTTCTGAATTCATGCTGAAAAAGGGCTTTGAAGACAGCAAGCCTCATTCTTCGCCTCGGTGTTTTCATGTCTGGATCTCCTTTCCAGATTTATTCTTTCTTTTCTTCATCCTCCTTGGTTTCTTCTGGTTCTTCTTCCAGTTCCTCTTCTTTCTCAAAGACGTTCTCCACTGTGACGTTGATGGATTCCACTTTCATGGATGTCATCATTTCAACATCGTGTTTGATCTTTTCAGTGAGTTTGGAAACGTATTCCGGGATCGACTCGCCGTAGGGCACATCGATTTTGAACTCGATCACAAGGCTGTCATCCGGGTTTCTGGTAACATCGAGGCTCTTTCTGATCTTCTTGATAACCTTCGAGCTCACATCTCCCAAAAACTCTTCGATACTTCTGATTGCGATTTCTTTTATCACCCCGTCGGATATTTCGATGTTCTTGTATTCTTCCGCCATAAAGATCCCCCCTTTTATACTCTTCCAACGTACTCTCCTGTTCTCGTATCAACTTTTATTTTATCACCAACTTCGATAAAGTAAGGTACAGTGATCTTCAATCCAGTTTCAAGAACCGCAGGTTTTCCTCCACCAGAAACGGTGTCGCCTTTAAAGGATGGTTCTGTCTCCACCACTGTCAGTTCAACGGTGGTTGGGAGTTCTATTCCTATGGGTGTTCCTTCGTGAAACACGAGGTCCAATTCCATGTTTTCAACCAGGTAGTATTTTGCATCGCCTATTTCTTCCTCACTCAGAGCGTGTTGTTCATAATCATCGAGCGTCATGAAATAATAGTGATCTCCGTCTCTGTAAAGGTACTGGGCTTTCCTGAAAGAGAGCTCTGCTTCTGGGACCTTATCACCACTTGGAAAGTTCACTTCCCTGACGAGCCCTGTTTTCACATTCTTGAGTTTTGTTCTGATGAGTCCGCTTCCTCTTCCCATGAAGTGTTTGCTCGCCTCGAGGACTCTGTATATTTCTCCATCGTAGATGATGAACATACCCTTCTTCAGATCACCTACTTCGATCATCTGAACACCTCCTTACAACAAAATCTACGAGGGGATTTCCTCCCCTCGTAGAATTTTATCATGAACGATTTTTCAGAGCATCTCTTTAAGTCTGTAGATTATTCCTTCTTTATCCAGACCGTACAGTTTGTAGAGCATTTCGTAGCTACCGGACACGGCGAACTCTGGGACACCTGCTCTCACGTACTTCTTTGGGAGAATACCGTTTTCAAGAAGGACGGTTCCAAGGTAACTTCCGAGCCCTGTGAAAACGTTGTGATCTTCCACAACGAGAACGGGTTTTCCATTGACCATCTTCAGGGTTTCTATATCGAGGTCCACCGGACAGGAGACGTTCAGAACGGTTACGTTCACTCCTTCTTTCTTGAGTTCATCTGCGGCACTCACAGCTTCGCAGAGTGTGGAACCGTAGGTGATGATCACCGCATCGTCACCTTTTCTAACGACATCGATCTTTCCATATTCGAAGGTGTAACCCTCTCCGAAGAAGGGTTTCCCGTTTTCATCGAGGATGATGGGAAGATTGGATCTTCCCATGGCGATCACGAAGTTCCCGTATTCCTTCGCAGCGTACCTCACAGCTCTGTCTGTCTGGTTGGGGTCACCGGGAACGATCACTTTGAAGCCATACCAGTTCATCGGCCCCGAAACGTAGTCGAGTCCATGGTGAGTCTTTCCGTCCTCTCCCACGTTGAGTCCACAGTGCGTGACAACGACTTTGAGATTCGTTCCGTTGATGGCGTTCAGCCTGTGCTGGTTGTAGGTTTCGGAAATTCCAAAAACACCGAAGTCGGCGAAAAACGTGATCACGCCCTCCGCGGAGAGTGCCCCCGCCATGGCAGCAGCGTTGTGTTCCTGAACACCCACTTCCAGGAGTTTCTCAGGGAACTCTTTGTCGAGCAAATCGAGTTTGACCGATCCCTTCAGGTCGCAGTCCACAGCGACGATGGGAGTGGCTTCTGGATTGTTCACGTTCTTCTTCACCAGATCCAGAAGGGCTTTTCCGAATGCGCTTCTGTTGTCGGTAGATGAGGTGTAGGTGATGGGTTCTCCCGTGTCGATCTTGATCGGATAAGTCTTGTAAACCTTCCTGTGTTTTTCCGCTGGAAGCTGTTTTCTTTTTTCGATGTACACATCCACGTCGTTTTCAATTCCGAGTTCCGCAAGGGCTTTTTCGAGTTCTTCTCTGTTCAGAGGTTTCCCGTGGTATTTCACCTCGTTTTCCATGAAGGAAACACCTTTTCCCATGACAGTTTTGGCGAGAATGGCAACGGGATTCAATTCGTCTTCTATTGCTTCTTTCAGTGCGAGGTAGATTTGTTCGTAGTCGTGCCCGTCGATTTCGATGACTCTCCAGCCGTCCGCTAAGTAGTTTTCCTTTATGTTCACGGGCATGACGTCTCTGGCACGGCCACTGATCTGGGCGTCGTTGTAGTCGATGATCACCGTGAGATTCGTGACACCGTACTTTTTCGCCACTCTTCTTGCCTCCGCTACCTGTCCTTTTGCCTGTTCCGCGTCGCTCATGAAAACAAAGACGTGGTAGTCGTTTCCTGTGAACCTGGATGCGAGGGCAAAACCGAGTCCGGCTGAAAGACCCTGACCGAGGTTTCCGGTTGACCAGTCGATGATACCAACACCTCGGGTCACATGCCCTTCAAAAACAGAAGCGTGATGTCTGAACCCTGTGAGGACTTCTTCGAGATCGACAAACCCTAAACGAGCCATAGCTGCGTAAACACCTGGAGAGGTATGACCGTGACTGATCACGACTCTGTCTCTTGCGGGATCATCGACGGGTTTGAGTTTTGCGTACTTGAAGACGGTAAGATAAAGATCGATCGAAGACATGGACCCTCCAGGATGGCCTGAGTTAGCTATGTAGGTCATTTTCAGTATGTCACCGCGGCAGAGTCTTCCGAGTTCTTTCAACTCTTTGAGTTCACTTTCTGGAAGTTTCTCATAGGGAAACCTTTCCATCGTTAAACTTCACCTCCCACAACTGGGTCATAATATTGATCAAGAGATAGTTTTACCTGTCCTTTGAGATTCTACCATTATAGATATGTTAAAAAGTTTTCCAGGAGGAAAAAATTGTGTTCAAGCTGGTGAGTGAATTTAAGCCAACGGGTGATCAGCCACAGGCCATAGAAAAACTTGTGGAAGGTTTGAACAGGGGAATGAGGTTTCAAACACTCCTTGGTGTTACGGGGAGTGGAAAGACTTTCACCATGGCCAACGTGATAGCGCGTGTAAACAGACCCGCCCTTGTGATCTCGCCAAACAAGACGCTTGCCGCCCAGCTGTATCAGGAGTTCAAAACGTTCTTTCCGGAAAATCGAGTGGAGTTCTTCATAAGTTACTACGATTACTATCAGCCAGAGGCCTACATTCCAACGAAGGATCTTTACATAGAGAAGAACGCCGACATCAACGATGTGATCGTGCGAATGAGAATGTCCACGTTGAAATCTGTGAGAACTCGCCGCGATGTGGTGGTAGTTGCCAGTGTTTCGTGTATTTACGCCACGGGGGATCCGAACGATTTCGACAGGATGAACATAAATCTCGCCGTTGGAGATAGAATAGACGTTATGGAACTCGCGGAAAGACTGGCAAGGATAGGCTATCAGAGAACGGAGGATGTGTCTCTTTCTGGATGCTTCAGACTGAGAGGAGACACGGTGGAGATCTACCCGACGTATCAGGATGAGGGAATCAGGATCGAATTTTTCGGGGACGAAGTGGATTCGATAGCGTTGATAGACAGATTCAATCGCAATACGTTGGAGCGTCTCGACAAGATCATCATCTATCCTGCCGTTGAATTTGTCACAACGGAGGAGAAACTCAAAAGGGCCGTCGAATCAATAGAAGAGGAGCTTAACGAAAGACTCTCGGAGCTCAAAAAACAGGGAAAGATTCTCGAGTACGAACGCTTGAAGCAGAGAACTCTGAACGACATAGAGTTACTGGAGACCATGGGATACTGCCCGGGGATAGAGAACTACTCCAGGCACTTCGATGGAAGAAAACCTGGAGAGCCTCCGTACACACTTCTCGATTATTTCGATGAAGACTTCATCGTGTTCATAGACGAATCACACATCACGGTTCCTCAACTCAGGGCCATGTACAACGGAGACAGATCCAGGAAGAAAAATCTGGTCGAATACGGTTTTCGCCTGCCTTCCGCTTACGACAACAGACCACTGACTTTTGAAGAATTTTTGAAAAAAACAGGCCAGATCATCTTCGTTTCCGCTACACCGGGGGATTTTGAACTTTCGATCTCTGAACAGGTTGTCGAGCAGATCATTAGGCCCACCGGACTCGTGGATCCGGAGGTGGAGGTACGTCCCACCGCGGGACAGGTGGACGATCTTGTGAACGAGATCGTGAAAGTGAAAGAGAGAGGGGAGAGGGCCCTCGTTACGGTGCTCACCAAAAAAACGGCAGAGCTCTTGAGCGAGCATCTGACGGAGCTTGGTATAAGATCGCTCTATCTTCACTCCGAACTGGACGCCATAGAGAGGGTCGAAGTCTTGAAGAAACTGCGACGAGGAGACGTGGACGTGGTCGTTGGTGTGAACCTTTTGAGGGAGGGTCTCGATCTTCCCGAGGTGTCACTGGTGGCGATCATGGATGCGGACGTGGAGGGCTTTCTGCGGTCTGAAACAACGCTCATCCAGATCATAGGAAGAACTGCAAGGAACGTCAACGGAAAGGTCATCATGTACGCCGACAGGATAACAAACGCGATGAAAAGAGCCATTGAAGAAACGAACAGAAGAAGGAGGATTCAGCTCGAGTACAACAGAAAACACGGTATCACTCCACGTTCTGTGATAAAGCCTCTGGAGATAGAAGTATTCGAGCAGTTCATGGTGAAAGAGGAACCAGAGAGGTACGGAGACACCGTGAAGAACATCTTTGAGATGAAGAAAACGCTCTCGCCGGAGGAATACATGGCCATTCTCGAAGAGGAAATGTATCGAGCTGCGAGCGAGCTCAGGTACGAAGACGCAGCAGCCTTGAGAGATGAGCTGTTCAGAGTCAAAGAAGAGATAAAAAAGGAAAAGGGGCTTTGAGCCCCTTTTTTCTTTCTGGCGGGGACGACGGGATTTGAACCCGCGACCACCGGTGTGACAGACCGGCATGCTAACCAGGCTGCACCACGTCCCCTGAACCGAATACTATTTTCTCAGAAAAGTCACGGGTTGTCAAGAGGATTTGTGGTACAAACTACCGATGAACTCCCTGCCTTTTTTTATAGCGATCAGATCGATTTTGAGGAGATCTTCCCTGGTTTTTGAAAGTTTTTCCCTGAGCGCTTCTTCCGCGGCCTCAAAGCTCACCACTCCCGTTAATTCCAGAAAAGCTCCGAGCATCACCATGTTCGCGGCTTTCACGTTTCCCGCTTCTTCCGCTATTTCGTTCGCTGGTATTTCGATCGTTTCTATATCGCCCCTGTCTATGATCTGTTCAACAACAGAAGAATTGACCAGAAGCAAGCCCCCGGACCTGAGTTTTGCTCCGAATTTCATCATGGAGGGAAAGTTCATTGCTATCACTTCCGTGGGATGATCAACCACGGGGGAAGTGATTGGCTTTTCATCAACGATCACGGTGCAGTTGGCGGTGCCTCCTCTCATTTCGGGACCGTACGAAGGAAGCCAGGTAGCGTTTTTTCCTTCTATAACAGCAGCCGCAGCAATTATCTGTCCTGTGAGCATGATTCCCTGACCACCAAAACCGGCTATTATTATCGCGTGATATGCCATATCAATCGCCTACCTTGTCAACAAAAACCTTCGGGGGGAATTCCTTTACCATGTTCTCCAGAAGCCAGTTTTGAGCTTCCACTGGACTCATCCCCCAGTTGGTGGGGCAGGTGCTGAGCACTTCCACCATTCCGAATCCCAGACCCTTTATCTGTGCGAGGAAAGCTTTCTTTATGGCTTTCTTTGTGTTCAAAATATCCTTTGTGGTACTCACAGTTGTACGTTCAAGGTAAGCAACTCCACCGATCGTACTCAGAGCTTCGGAAACGTGAAGAGGATACCCATCGTTCGCTGCGGTTCTGCCGTATGGAGTCGTGGTGGTTTTCTGTCCCAGAAGGGTGGTGGGGGCCATTTGTCCACCCGTCATACCGTACACCGCGTTGTTGACAAATATCGTTGTCAGTTTTTCTCCACGGTTCGCCGCGTGAATCGTCTCTGCGATACCGATGGCCGCGAGATCCCCGTCTCCCTGGTAGGTGAAGACTATCCTGTCTGGAAGTGCTCTCTTTATACCAGTTGCCACTGCGAGTGCTCTTCCGTGTGGAGCAACCGTTCCGTCTACCTCGAAAAACTCGTAAGCGAAGACTGAGCATCCGACGGGGGCTACCATTATAGTTTTTTCCTGGATGTCCAACTCGTCTATCACTTCTGCTATCAGCCTGTGTATTATTCCGTGGTGGCATCCTGGACAGTAAGTGAATTCTCTATCACTCAAGGCTTTCGGTCTTTTGAATATCACTTCCATTTTCTCACCTCCTTGAAGGCAGACAGTATTTCTTCGGGTGTCGGAACAAATCCTCCCATGCGTCCGTAGAAGTGTACCGGCACCTTTCCCTCCACCGAAATCTGAACGTCTTCGACCATCTGTCCAGAGCTCATTTCCACAACGAAGATGAGTTTTACTTTTTCGGCCAGTTCTTTGAGCCTTTTTTTCGGGAAGGGCCAGAGTGTCACAGGTCTGAACAGACCAACCGGTATACCTTCTTCTCTCAGAGAGTCCACAACACTCTTGAGGATTCTTCCCATCGTACCGTAGCCGACCATCAGGTATTCTGCACCGTCCACCTTGTACTCTTCCCATCGCTGCTCTGACGCTTCTATCAGTCTGTACTTTTCCTGTAAACGCTTGTTCATTCTCTCAAGACCAACAGGATCTATGTTGAAAGCGGCTATTCTGTGCGGCTCTCTATTTCTGGCACCCCGAAGCGCCCAATCTGAATGATCTGGAAGAGTGGACAGATCTCTCATCTTCAGCAACTCAACGGGTTCCATCATCTGACCAATCATTCCATCCGCCAGTATGAGAACGGGGTTTCTGTATCTGTCAGCGAGATCAAAGGCCAGCTGGGTCAGATCCACGGCTTCCTGAAGTGTTGATGGTGCGAGAACGATCAGTCTGTAATCTCCGTGACCTCCTCCTTTCACCGCTTGAAAGTAATCACCCTGCGAAGGCTGGATATTTCCAAGCCCGGGACCTCCACGTACCACGTCGACAAAAACGCAGGGAAGTTCTGCACCTGCAATGTAGGAGATCCCTTCCTGCATCAGGCTGAAACCAGGAGACGATGTCGACGTCATGGCACGTTTTCCGGTGCAAGCGGCTCCATAAACCATGTTGACCGTTGCTATTTCACTTTCGGTCTGAAGGAAAACGCCTCCCACTTCAGGAAGTCTTCTCGCCATGTATTCTGCTATCTCGCTCTGGGGAGTGATTGGATAAGCAAAATACAATCTACAACCCGCTCTTATCGCAGATTCTGCTATCGCTTCGTTTCCTTTCATCATGAGTTTTTTCATAAGCACCACTCCTCAAACCTTCACGTTGACTTTCTTCTGAACCTCTCTGAAAACGGTTATACAAACATCCGGACAAGTGAGATAGCAGAATCCGCAGGCTATACATCCATTTCCTTTGTACACCGCAGGATGATAGCCTTTCGAATTGTACCTGTGGGAAAACTCGATCACCTTTGCAGGGCACACGGAGATGCACAGGCCACAACCCTTGCATCTTTCTGAATCGATCGTTATGTAGCCTCTCATATTCTCATCCCCCGATTCCCAATTTTCTTTTCACGAACCTTCTGACCCTGAAAAGGGGATATTCAGTCTCAGGAGGATCGAGCAGTTCTTCCGGGACAGCGGTGAAAAGAACCTTTATCCCTGTTTTCCTGGAAACCTCTGAAACTATCCGCTCTCCTTCGAGAACAACTTCTGCTGTGGTCATGTCTCCGAGATTGGAATTGTTTATCAGGAAATCGAACTTCATCCTGGAAAGAGCGGATATTTTCTCCAAGTTTTCGATAATGTCTTCCGGGCGTTCACAGAACGGTCTGAAGACATTTAAGACAAAATACGTCTGTGTGTCTTTTCTATTCAAAAGATGTCTTAGAACTCCTATTACTTTCGCTCCCTCTTCTCCTCCTGTGTCGATGACGGCTTCTTCACTGGACAGCCAGTCTGTGCTTTTTGGTATGATCGGCAAGTCACTGTACCTGAGGTTGTCTTCCACTGTCACAACGTGGATTCCAAGTACTTCTAATTCTTCCTTCAGGTCTCTCAATCTGAAATAGGGTGTTACCACGTCCAAATCGACCAATGATACGTCCTTTCCTGAACTCTTCAGTTTTAAAGCCAGGTTGATCGATATTTCTGTTTTTCCGCTACCGTAAGATCCCATCAAGATACGAATCATACTTTTCTCTCCACTTTCGAGATTCTTCAGAATAATTTTTTGGATTTTCTTCGCCTCTCAGTACCCGCAGTGCCGAAAGGGCAAGCGCTTTTTCCTCGTTACTCCCTGGAAAAACCAATACCGGTGCTATGAAACTCACCCTTTCGGTGATCCATGGAACCAGGAACTCTTTTTCATGGGCCAGACCACCTGTGAGAACTATAAAATCAATCTCACCCTTCAAAGCAACTGCCATCTTACCGATCCATTTGGCTATCTGATAGGCCATTGCTTTGTAAACCCTCTTTGCCCACTCATCACCCTGTTTGATTCTCTTGACCACTTCTCTGGCATCGCTGGTACCAAGATACGCTACGAGTCCACCGTTTCCCACGATACGCTTTTTCATCTCTTCATAAGTGAATTTCCCACTGAAACAAAGGTCAACAAGCTGTGTCAGAGGTAGCGTTCCGCTTCTTTCCGGTGTGAATGGGCCATCTCCGTCCAGTGCATTGTTCACGTCGATCACTCTTCCTTTTCTGTGTGCGGCGATCGAAATGCCCCCACCCATATGAGCTACGATGAGGTTCATCTCTTCGTATCTTTTATTCATCATCTTGGCAACTTCTTTTGCTACAGCCTTCTGGTTCAAAGCGTGAAATATGGACTTTCTCTGATAATTTGGATGTCCGCTGACACGTGCAACATCTTCCATCTCATCAACAACAACGGGATCCACCACGTAGGCTGGAACACCTGTTTCAGACGAAAATCTATGGGCTATGATTGCTCCCAGGTTCGAAGCGTGCTCTCCGTTTTTTCCCGATTTCAGGGTTTCTATCATCAGGTCGTCCACCAGGTAAACTCCCCCTGGTATGGGATCTAGGAGCCCTCCGCGGCTGACAAAAGCCGAGAAAGAACTCAGAGTGTATCCGGCTTCTTCAACGAATTGCCTTACTATCTTTTCCCTGAATTCGAGCTGATCCAGGATTTTCTGGAATCTACCAAGTTCATCCGGTGAATGAGTAAAATTTTGTATCTTCACCATTCTTTCGTCTTCGAATATGGAAAGCTTTGTGGATGTAGAACCGGGATTTATAGTGAGGATTCTGAACACGTGATCACCCCTTTTTCTGTGCGACCAGTACACTCAAAGCAATGGAAAAGAACTTTGTCTCCCCGTTGTCTGCTCTTGAGGTGAGGACAACCGGTATCTTGCCTCCGACAACAACGATCGCTGCTTTCCCACGGGTCATGTATATGAGCGATTTGCTGAGGATGTTTCCTGCTTCTATACTGGGAGCTATCAGTATATCGGCGTCTCCCGCTACTGGACTGTTCGATACTCCCTTCGAAGCCAACTCTTCATTGATGGCTAACTCGAGTGTTAAAGGTCCGTCGACGATACAATCGTTCTTCCGCTGGAAAATCTTCGATAGTGCGGCGATCTCAAGAGTTAAAGGATTTTTCAAATCACCCGTTCCCAGGAGTGCGATCTTTGGATTCTCTATGCCAAGGGCACGAGCGACCAGGATCGAGTTTTCCACGATATCCATTCTCTGTTGAAGATCCGGTGAAATGACAAGACCACCATCCGAGACGATTAGGATTTTGTGGTATCCAGGAACTTCATGAACGCTAACAGCGGAAAGAGTTCTACCTGCTCTGAGACCGTACTCTTTCTTGAGAAACACGGAGAACAAATCGCCCGTTTTGATTTTTCCTTTCATCAGTATCTGTGCTTCATCTCTTGATACGCTTTCGACAGCTTTCCTGGCCGCCTCGAGAGGATCTTCAACGTGAACGATTTCTGCTTCCAGTTTGAGGTTCGTTCTTTCCATCAGTGCTTCTATGTCTTTTCTGTTTCCAAAGAGTATCGGATTTACGATTTCTTCCTTCTCAGCTCTTGCAACGGCTTTCAAAACTTCTTCATCCTCTGCGGCCACAACGGCGATTTTCATTCTTTTTCCCCGAACCAGTTCAACCATCTCAAGGAGATTCTTCATTCGATCACACTCCGATAGTCCTTCGCTTTTTCTTCTCCTCTGAGAACTCTCAAAACGCCGAGTGCGAGGGCTTCCATTTCCAGCTCTCCCGGGATTACCTCTATTCTTCCGAACTTTTCGATGTAATCTGTGATCATCCGGACGAATCTGTTTTCGTGGGCCATGCCACCCGTTATTACTATGGCGTCGGGTTTTTCTCCAAGAACTGCACACATCCCACCAATTTCTTTTGCTGTCTGATAGGCCATGGCTTCGACGACCAGTTTCGATTTCCTCGAGGATTCCATACTATCGAGGGCTTTTCTGAGGTCCCTTGTTCCAAGGTATGCCAGGAGTCCTCCTTTTCTGGTGAATTCTTCTTTCAGTTCGGTGGCCGAGTGTTTGTAGGAGTAGGCCGTTTTCACAACGTCCCCAACGGGCAGTTCTCCCGTTCGCTCCACACTGAAAGGTCCTTCGTCGTTCGCATTGTTCACATCTATAATCTTTCCGTTTCTACAGGCACAAACAGAGATTCCGCTTCCAAGATGTGCCACTACGATCTTCACTTCTTCCGGTGTTTTGCCCATTTTCTCAGAAACTTTTCTCAGTACCGCTTTGATGTTCAGGGCGTGGGAGTAGCTTTTTCTTTCGATCTCAGGAATACCCGAGAAACGCGCCTCATCGCACAACTCATCTACCGAGACTGGATCCACTATAAAACAAGGTATTCCGTGGGGTTTTCCCAGTTTGTAGCCGATTACAGCTGCCAGATTGGATACATGATCAACGGGAGAACGATTGATGAGGTAATCCACCATGTATTCGTCGACAACATAAGTTCCCCCCGGAACCGGCTCGAGTACTCCTCCTCTGGCAGCGATCGCACTGAAATCTTCTATTCTGTAACCGACCTCGTCTATGAAGTCTTCCACCGCCTTTCTTCTCGAAGGTTCCTGATCAATCGACTTTTTGAACTTTTTCAGTTCTTCAGCGCTATGAGTGAGGTTCTTTTCAGCGATCTTTTTTTCATCTTCAAACACAGCTACCTTCGTGGAGGATGAACCGGGGTTTATCACGAGGATTCTGTACATCCGATCACCTCTTGTGTTGACAAAAGATTACACGAAATTTTATGGAATGTTCCATAAGAATATTACCATACAGAAACATCAAGATCAAAATTTGTCAACATTTTGAGAGAAGAAGAAAAACGGGCCCATTACGGGCCCGCCGGGATGTGGGGAAAGAGAGTTACTCCTGAACCATTTCTTCCAGCACTTCAAAGCCTTCGTCGGTGAGGAGAACAAAGAGCATTCTTCCGTCGCCTCTGAAATTTCTGTACTGATCCACGGTGATAATGTCGTCCACCTTGTCAACGAAGTCTCTGTAGATGTCCTGAACTTCATCTCTTAGATCGTCTATCTGGTCTTTCAGGTCTTCCGCTGTCTCTGTGTCTCTTTTTACGAGAGCGTTGTAGTACTCTTCATGGAGCTGTAAGAACTTTTCTTTCAGGGAATCGAGTTGTTCTTTTGTTTCTTTCGCGACGTTGTAGAGTTCCTTCAATTGATCGTCGTTCAGATTCAGATTGTTTAGTGCTTCTGCAATCCTCGTCTTGAGAACGAGTTTCAGCTGTTCTTCGTCTCTGATCTGGAGCTTGAGACCGTAACCAAAACCTCTTTCGGTTCTCATCTGAGGTGTTCCATACATGAAGGCATCGGGAGTGCAATAAGGATCTCCTTTGTAGCCTGGGAACTGCTGAGCGTAACCCATGGGCTGTCTTTCAAAAGCCGGTCGTTCTGCGAAACCTCTGTAGCCCGCCGCGAACACACCCAGTGCCACTGTCAGTACGAGCATCACCACAAGAAACCTTTTCATACTTCCACCTCCTCTTCAGAGTCTCCAACTTCATCTTAATGTTTCGACCGTGAAAAAAACGTGAAATTTTTTCCTGGTTCAGGAGAATTTTTTGAAGAGTTTTTCGAAGATGTTCAAAGCCTCTTCTATGTCGTTTCTTGAAACGTCTTTGTGGGTTACCAGTCTGATCTCTGTATCGGATATGGCGTTCACGAGTACTCCGTTGTTTCTGAGCTCTTCTATAAACTCGTGCGCGCTCACTTTCAGATTGTCGGTCCTCAGAATCACCATGTTGGTTTCCACATCTTCGGGATTCACGGAGTACCCTATTTCTTTCAACTTCAAGGCGAGAAATCTGGCGTTTTCATGATCTTCCCTCAATCGATCTACCATTTTTGTCAAGGCGATTATTCCAGCGGCAGCGAGAACACCTGCCTGTCTCATTCCTCCACCGAGCATCTTCCTTGCCTTTCTCGCTCTTTCTATGAAGTCTCTGTCTCCTACAACCATCGAACCAACGGGAGCGCATAGTCCTTTTGAAAGACAGAACATCACGGAATCGGCGTACCTGGCGTACTCCTTCACGGGAACACCTGAAGCGATTGAAGCGTTGAAGATCCTCGAACCATCTATGTGGACTTTTATGCCATATTCTTTGGCTATCGTGTAGATCTCTTTTATGTTTTCAAGCGGGACCACTCTTCCACCAGAACGGTTGTGTGTATTCTCGATGACTATGAGCGAAGTTCTGGGGAAGTGTATGTTTTTTGGTCTTATGGCTTTTCTCACATCATCGGGGTCCATGGCTCCATTTTTTCCTGGCACAGTATGGGGCATGACACCGGAGAGAACCGCCATGGCTCCAACCTCGTACCAAAAGATGTGGCTGTCTGCCTCCAGAATCACTTCATCGCCCCTCTGGGTATGAGCCATTATGCTCACCTGATTTCCCATGGTACCGGAGGGTACAAAGAGAGCCGCTTCCTTTCCAAAGATCTCCGCGGCGAGTCTTTCGAGTTCGTTGATGGTTGGATCTTCTCCGTACACGTCGTCTCCTACCTCAGCCTGTGCCATGGCTTTTCTCATCTCTTCTGTTGGTTTTGTCACGGTGTCAGACCTGAGATCGATCATCTTGCCACCTCCCACACGATTTGATTGAATTTTATCATTATCGAGTTATAATAATATTGGACTAATTCAGGAGGTGATCAGAGTGTTATACAAGGAGCTTGGAAGGACAGGGGAAAAGATACCGGCTTTGGGCCTTGGAACATGGGGTATCGGTGGTTTTGAAACACCCGATTACTCGAGAGACGAGGAGATGATCGACCTTTTGAAAACAGCGATCGAGATGGGATACACCCACATAGATACGGCGGAGTACTACGGCGGCGGACACGCAGAGGAACTCATCGGTAAGGCGATAAAGGACTTCAAGCGCGAGGATCTTTTCATAGTGTCCAAGGTGTGGCCGACACACCTGAGAAGGGACGATCTCTTGCGCTCCCTCGAGAACACCCTCAAACGACTCGACACGGACTACGTGGATCTTTACTTGATTCACTGGCCGAATCCAGAAATTCCCCTGGGAGAGACCCTTTCCGCAATGGCAGAGGGTGTCAGACAGGGCCTCATCAGATACATAGGGGTTTCGAATTTCGACAGAAAACTCCTCGAGGAGGCCATCAAAAAGTCTCAGGAACCCATAGTCTGCGATCAGGTCAAGTACAACATAGAAGACAGAGATCCAGAAAGAGATGGACTTCTCGAGTTCTGCCAGAAGAACGGAGTGACTCTGGTGGCTTACTCTCCACTGAGAAGAACTCTTCTTTCAGAAAAAGCGAAGAGAACACTCGAAGAAGTGGCGAAAAATCACAACGCAACGGTCTATCAGATCATGCTCGCGTGGCTTCTCGCAAAACCAAACGTTGTTGCCATTCCGAAGGCCGGCAGAGTAGAACATCTCAGGGAGAATCTGAAAGCAGCGGAGATCAAACTTTCCGAAGAGGAAATGAAGCTACTGGACAGCCTTGGCTAATTCTCCAAGGTTTTTGAAGACGAAGTCCGGTTTTGTTTCAGCCCTTTCGAGGTCTTCCGGGGTAGTCTCACCGGTGAGAACGAGAATGGAGACTATTCCCGCGTTCTTTCCCAGTTTCACGTCCGTGTACAGTCTGTCTCCTACCATTGCCATTTTCTCTTTTGGAATACTGAATTTATCGGATATTATATCCACAACCAGTGGATTGGGTTTCCCAGCGATCAGGTCTGGCTTTCTTTCCGTCGAAGCTTCTATCGCTGCCATGATGCTTCCAGCGTCCGGAATGGGTCCTTCTTTCGAAGGACAGTTGATGTCCGGATGGGTGGCTATGTAGAATTTTCCCTTTCTGAGTAAAACACAGGCCTTTTTCAACCTTTCATACGTCAGTGTTTTGTCAAAACCCAGGACCACGAAATCCGGATTTTCCTCATCGATGACGTGTCCGTAAGACTCAAAGACCTTCCTCAACTGTGAAGTTCCCAGAAGAAAGATACGACACCTTCCAAACCGCTTCAGCATATACTCTGCGGTGATTTCTCCAGAGGTTATGACGGCATCGTCCGGCACGTTCACTCCCATGTTTCTCAGCTTCCTCACGTAGTCCTGTGGACCAAGCGAAGAGTTGTTGGTGAAAAAGACGAATCTTTTATTCCTATCTTTCAAAGTCTTCAGAAATTCCAGAGATCCAGGAAGAAGCGAATCATCCAGATAGAAAGTCCCGTCCATGTCTAAGATGAAGAGTTCTATTTTATCCAGCATCTTTCATCCTCCTCTGTCTCACAGCTTCGAAGAGAACTATCCCCACACTCACCGAAACGTTCAGGGAATCTATGTCGTTCTCCATCGGGATGGTGACCACTTTGTCGCACTTTTCCCGCACGAGTCTTCTGATGCCTTCTCCCTCGTTACCAAAGACAAAGGCAGTGGGAAAGGTGAAATCCTCCTCGTAGATAGGTGTTCCATCTATGTCTGAAGCGTAAGTCCAGATGCCTTTTTCTTTTAATTCCTCTATCGTTCTTGCCAGATTGGTTACAACGGCGATTCTGGCTCTGAAAACCGTTCCAGCCGAAACTTTCACGACGGTTTCCGTTACCTTAACTGACTTGTCCTTTGGAATGATGATTCCATTCGCTCCCGCACCCACGGACGTTCTCACGATCGCACCGAGATTGTGTGGATCCTGAATCTGGTCGAGAAGAACTACCAGAGGTGGCGTCTTCGCTTCGAGAATTTCCTCCACAGAACTGTACCGGTACTCTTCTATATCGAAAACCACTCCCTGATGCTTCTTCGTTCCCGAGAGGTTCTTCAATTTTTCTTCCGATTCGAAAGAGTACCTGATCCCTCTCTTTTCAACTTCTTCCACAAGAGATAGAAAGTAACTGCCTGGATTTTGCATTTTCTGGAAGAACACTTTCTTTATAGGAACGTTATTCCTGAGCGCTTCCTCCAGGATCTTTCTTCCGTAGACCCTCAAGATCTATCACCACCCGAAGCAGTTCTTCGATCCGGTCAAAGTCTCTTTTCAGAAAAAGGTAACCGATCAGGGCTTCAAAGCCGGTGCTCTTTCTGTAGGCGGGGTCGTTCCCGTGTCTTTTCGCCGCCTTCGAATTCATCGCTCTTTTCACTATTTCTTGCTCCTTTTCATCGAGGAGATTCCATATATTCTCCAGCATCCATGCCTGACCATGTTTTGAGGTGTGTTCTTTGACCCTCTCGTGTATGACGGACATTCTGTAATTCCCTGTGAACATCGATCTGAATATGAGTTCTAGAACGGCATCTCCCAGGTACGCGAGAACGATCGATGGTAATTTCTCTGGTTCTGCTTCGAATTTGAAGAGCTTTTCCACTCTTTCATCTCCCGATGTAGGCGAACAGTCTCGTGTTCATGTAGTTCTTGTCGGTGAGATAGTACGAAAGGTTCTCTTCTAGAAACTGTATCGGAAGAATATTTTCCGGAAGTCTTGGAATGGGAAGGTCTGCCGTGAGACGTGGTAACGTCTTTGCCAGATCGTCGAACACTTTTCTGACGTATGGGATTTGATCGTCGTCCCTCACGTACGTTTCTAACCTGACAAGACCTCTTATACCCTCTCCATCGATGAGTTTCACATACACTCCCACTTTTTTCAGAGGAGTTTCTTTCGATGAGACGAACATCTTGCTTCGCTCTCCCTTTTTGAGAAAGCGCAGTTTCTTGAAGTCCTCCTTGCTCAACTCGGTGACACCGATGTTCTTCACAAGACCGATGGGTCCCACGTTTTCCTCGAATGGAAGCTCCCGAGCGGCCGGGCCATCCTTTACAATGAGGATATCTTTGTTCATATGCTTTCTCACTTCTTCTATTTCCAAGGATCTCATGTACAGATCTATCGATTGCATGGCGTCTTTGCCTTCTTTCACGATTTTGAAGAGAATTCCCCCTACTTCCTCGTATCCTTCTCCCTGAAAGCTCTGGGAAAATCCAAGAACTCTCTCCTTAACAGGAGGTTTATCTGGAGAGAAGAGCGTTTTCGTTCCACCTTTTCTGTCCCAGATAACCGCTCCAATACAGAGTTCTGCGAATATACCGGTGGTTCCTTCGTCTGTTGTTATCCGAACAAAACTTCTTCTTTTACCATCGACGAAGATGATCTCATCGAGAATTTCCCCTTCTCTTTGCTCATCTTCCTCCAGAAATCTCGATTCTTCAACGAAAGTCTGGTCTCCCACGTGCTCTTCCAGTTCGCTTTCAATTCTTTCTACTCTTTCAATCCGCACATGCATCACCCCAGCATCACGTCGAGGGAAGCCATCACCAAGAACCCCACCATGATCCACCACGTGGAGAGTAGCTCGTTTCCCTTCGAATGGGTTTCTGGAATCACTTCGTCGCTGACAACGTATATCATCGCACCGGCAGCGAAGGCCATCATGTAGGGAAGAAGGCGCTGAGAGATCGACACGATTCCCGCACCGAGAAGACCACCAATCGCTTCAACGAGTCCTGTGAGGAAAGTTATCAAAAAGGCTTTGCCTTTTCTGTACTTCATAGGTATCAAAGAGGCCATCACGGCGGCACCTTCGGGAATGTTCTGGACCCCAATTGCGATGGCGATCGCAAGTGCCTGAGGTGTGAAGGCGGAAACTCCTACTGCCATTCCTTCGGGGAAGTTGTGTATTGTGATGGCGATGATGAAGAGCCAAATTCCCCTCAGTCTTTTGGTTTCAGGTCCTTCGTGTCCTTTGAGCAAATGTTCGTGTGGAATGAGTTTGTCCGCGAGGTTGACAAAAAAACCACCCAAGACGAAACCTATCAGAAATCTGACAATTCCTCCTATTTCGAGGGAGGGAGCGACCAGGCTGAAGGCGCTCGCGGCCAACATGACACCGGCAGCGAACCCCAGGAGAGAGTCAATCACCCTGTCACTCGTGTGGTGTGGCTTTAAAAAAAGGAATGGCAACGCACCGAGCGATGTTGCCATTCCCGCGATCGTGCTGTAGAGGATACCTTTGAGAACCATGTTTTCACCTCAGAGTTTTCTAATGACCTCGAAGATGATCTGTGCGATCTTTCTCCCCGTCTTCTCAGCAACTTCCAGGACTTCCTCTGCGGTGAGTGGCTTTAGGTCTTCAGGGACGGCCCTGTCGGTGATGGCGGAGATTCCCAAGACTCTTATCTGACCGTGCCTCGCCACTATGACTTCCGGAACGGTTGACATTCCAACGGCATCGGCTCCGAATTTTCTGAGCATCCTGAGCTCAGCGGGCGTTTCGAAACATGGTCCCGTAACAGCCACATAGACACCTTGATAGACGGGAATACCGAGTTCTCTAGCACTGTTGTAAGCGAGTTCTATAAGTTCCTTATCGTAAGGCTCTGACATGTCCGGAAACCTGGGACCCCACTCGTCCACGTTGGGACCTATGAGAGGGTTGTCACCCATGAAGTTGATGTGGTCGGTTATGATCATGGGTCTTCCCACTTCGAAATCCGGATTCAACCCGCCAGCGGCGTTGGTGACAACCAGAATTTCCACACCG
This sequence comes from Thermotoga sp. Mc24, assembly GCF_000784835.1. Taxonomy (NCBI): domain Bacteria; kingdom Thermotogati; phylum Thermotogota; class Thermotogae; order Thermotogales; family Thermotogaceae; genus Thermotoga; species Thermotoga sp. Mc24. The sequence goes on from NZ_JSFH01000007.1 coordinate 106,670, forward strand.
AGAAGTTGCATCACCCTGATGGGGAATGTGACTTCCTTCATTGAATATCCCTCGTAGTAGTGAAATCTTCCGTTCATCAGCATGACGTTCTTTCCGAAGAGTTTCCCGAAGATCAACTCACCCTTGTGGCCCGGGGCTGTGGAAATGGGAAATCCCGGTATCTCGCTGTAAGGTATCTTCTTTGATGTTCCTTCCTTTTCCACCTCGTCTGCTATGACAGAAAGACCAGAACCCAGTATTATCGCTATTTCGGGTGTTTCATCGATCTGGCCTTTCAGATATTCAACTGCTTTTTCCACTCTCTCCTTGTAGGTCTTTATATCCACATCGAACACCTCCCCGGTCTTTTTCAAGAAAATTCTATCATGAGTGCACCACATCTACTTCATGGAACGTAACTGTTCTGGGGTCGAAGATGAGGGTGATCGTTCCAACGGGACCGTTTCTCTGTTTACCTATTATGATCTCGGCTTCATGGGGTTCGTGAAGTTTACTTTCTTCTTTGGACTTTTTGCTCCTGTAATATTCCTCCCTGTAAATGAAGATGACTGTGTCTGCGTCTTGCTCTATTGCACCGGACTCTCTGAGATCGCTCAACCTTGGTCTTTTATCTTCTCTCTGTTCCACAGCCCTTGAGAGCTGTGAGAGTGCTATCACCACTATGTCGAGTTCTCTTGCGAGGAGCTTCAGAGATCTCGAGATCTCGGATATTTCCTGCTGTCTGCTTTCTTTTCTTCCTTTCAGGTGCATGAGCTGAAGGTAGTCGACAAAAATAGCCTTTATATCGTATTCCTTTTTCATTCTTCTCGCTTTCGCCCTCAACGATCGTGGATCAAGGAGTGATTCGTCGTCCACCACTATGGGTGCTTTGTAGAGTCTGGAAGCCGCTATCGTGAGCCTTTCCCATTTCTCTTGATCCAAGTATCCTGTTCTGATGCTGTAAAGATCCACACCGGACTCCATACTGAGAAGCCTCTGAGCGAGTTGTTCCTTGGACATCTCGAGACTGAATATCCCAACAGGAATTTCGAAATCGACAGCCATGTTCCTCGCTATTGAAAGTGCGAAGGAGGTTTTTCCCATGGATGGCCGTGCGGCTATGATCACCAGATCGGAACTGTGGAATCCCGTTGTCTGTTTGTCCAGACTCTTGAATCCCGTTGGAAGTCCTGTCACGAGAACACCGGGTTCTATGAGATTGGCTCTTTCTCTGAAATTCTCTAGGTTTTCAAAAACCCGGTGCATGATACCTCTCAGATGATCGTAGGATTTCGTCGTTTTCATTTCAGAGATCTCGAAGATCATCTTCTCTGCGTTATCGAGGAGAATCTCCACGTCTTCTTCCATGTAAGCACTTTCTGAGATTTTTCTTGAGACCTCTATGAGTCTCCTCAGAATGGATTTTTCTTTTACAACTTCGGCATAATACAGGGCGTGTGCAGAACTGGGTACAGCCTCAGCGAGCTGGGCCACTTCCAGATCTCCTCCGACTTCTTCGAGTTTTCCCATACTCTGGAGTTTGTCACAGACAGAAACCACATCCACCGGTTTTCCTTCGTCGTAAAGCTCTTCCATTGCTCTGAAAATGTACTGGTGTTTTTTCAGGTAGAAATCTTCGTGGCTCAGGATTTCGAGAACGTCGTTTATAACGGATGGATCTATCAATATGCTTCCGAGCACGGCAATTTCGGCCTCCAAGTTGTGTGGAGGAACGCGCATGTTCTCACCTCTCAAAAAACGTTGAGCCCTATCCCTTCTTCCGTGTCGAAACCAATACCGCTGTTCGGGAAATCTCTTATGAAGAAAAGAATGGAGAAACTTTCGAGAGTGAAATTCCTGCCGAATGAAGCTGAGACCTTCGTTCCAAGACAGTGCAGTGCCTTTTCGATGGACAGAGAAAATTTTTCCACATTCCAGTCTTTCAAGGAAAAAGATATTTCCAGCACCGGATCACCATTCTTTGTCTGATAAGAAAATTCCAGGTTGTCGCTGGAATAACTCATTTTCAAAGAGTGAGTGGACTCTCCTTTTTTAAACGTCCCACGTATCCAGAATTTATCCAGTTCAAAGGGATCAACGTTCAGCTTTGTATACGCCGTTATTTGCGGATTTTCCATGAAAAGGAAACTCTTTCCGTATATCCTCATCTGATCCTCAATGTACTTGATGTGTGGTTCTCTGTAGTAGTAGGTGAAATAGAATCTGTTCAAAAAAGCTCCCATTCTCTGCTGGAAGTTCCAGCTGGTGTAACTTCTGCTGATCTCATCCAAAACGAATCGGGTTGTGGAGTTCACGGTGTGAGTGATCTCTCCTGTTTTGAACGAGTAAGAGGCTTTGAGATACGGATCCGAGAACTCCTTGTCAAGGAAATCGTAGGTTGTCTCCAGAGAAGATTCGAAGTTTCCGTAAGAGAGTGCGGCTTTCAAATCGATCTCGTTTTTTGCCTCATTTTGGTAAAACTTTCTGAGGTTTTTCCCAGAAACCGTGAAAAGCTTGTAGTAACTCTCAAAAGAGAAAGGCCCCACGGGTACTCTGAGTGTGGTTGTGAACAGATTTCCGACACGGTAGCCGTCTTCGTTCGATCTGTACACGCCAGCGTATATTTTATCATCCAGTATGAGGAACTTTCCGAGGGAAAGATTCCGAAAGTCCCATATGGAGTCTGTCTTGAGGTAACTCGTTCGTTCGTCGAGGTTTTGGTTTTCAAACAAGTACTTTCCAGTGGTACTGACGCTCACGGACTGAAAAAGCAAGAAGGGAACGGAACGAAAAGAAAGACTCACCGACCCGGAGTTTCTCTTTTCCTGATCATCCATACGCGTTTCGTGGTTGAAACTGTCCACAGAAAAAGTTCCTACATCCGTTTTGACGGTCACTTTTTTCACAGTTACTCGTGGGAATATGTAACTGTCTTTGCCATCCGATTCTTTTTTGAGAATCACGTCAAGGCTTCCGTTCAGAATCTTCTCTTTTCTTTCGAACTGGTATACTCTCTCTTCGTTTTTCTGTGAGAAAAGGAAGGTGTTCTTGCTGTCGAAGAACTTTACCAGAACGCTGTGGGATGTCGATTCTTTGTAGTCCAGATTCAAAGACCAGTTTCCCACCTTGTGATTCCAGTTGAGTTCCTTCGATAATTCTCCATTCAGTACACTTTTGGTTGAAAAATACAGGAGTCCAGAGGGGTAAGACACGTTGTAGGAGGTTTTCAGGTAAGGATTATTCCCCACGCCCACTTCAACGGAGAACGGTTGCGGTTTGTCGGATAGAGAAGTGAAAAAGATGGGTTGATAAAACAGCGGTATCTCCAGAAGATAGAAGACCACATCCTTTGCCAAGAGGTAGTCGTTCTCTTTTATTTCTATGTATCTGGCTTTGAGTTTGTAATGGGGTGGGGTTTCCGAGCAAGTAGAGATAGAACCCATTTCCATAGTCGTTTTTGATCCCTCAGAAGTGAGCTCTTCGCTGGACAGATAAATTTTCTTCTTTTCTTTTTCTATTTCGAGAACAGTGCTTCCCCGTATGTGAGTAAGGACACTTTTTTCGTTTTCTAGATAGAAGATCAAACGTTCACTCATCAGAATCGTATCGGCTTTTCTGTATATCACTCCGCCTGAAGCTTCGAGTTTTTTCGCTTTTCCTTCTTCGGTGAGCTGAACTGTGGCTTCGCTCGCCTGGACAGTCATATCTTTGTAGGCTATTTCAACATTTCCATGAAAGATCATTTCCTCTGGAAACCTTTCCATTCGATCGGACACTATGACAACCTGTGATGAAAAAAGAGAAGAAACGACGAGGATAAAGACGACGAAAAACAGTCTCGAGAGAAATTCTGTGATTCTGTAAGCGAGAAAGGTATCGAGAAGGATAAACAGGAGAGTTCCAACTATCGTGAACACGATGTTTGGTATCCACGGTGCGAGTACAGGATCAAGAAGATTTTCCTTTCCCATGGCACTGAGCCACGCTCCGCTTCCCTGATAAAGAACAACGAGTACGAAGGTGAAGATCACACCCCAGGATTTGCTTCTCAGCTGAAAGAGAAGAGAGAGCGGCACTCCAACGAGCACTATCACTATTGGTGTCAGAGCGTTCTCGTATCTGCTGTGAAGCTCTACGATCCAGGGAGAAGGTTTCACTCCCACTTTTTTGAAGAATTCTATCTTTTCCTTGAGTTCCCTTCCCGTCATCTCTTTCGGTGTTTTTCCCACACGAAGGAGTTTTTCTACGTCCTCCGTGATGTCCAGTTTCATCTCAGAAAAATGCACGTCGAGTTTCAAGAAACCATCTTTATCGACGGTGTAGTACCTTCCATCGAAAAGGTACCAGTCGTTGTTTTTTTCTGAACCCTTTTTGCAGTGACTATTGTTTCTTCACGCCCGTATCTGAAGATAACCACGTTCCACATTGTGCTCGTTCTCTCGTCGTATTTTTCCACGTAGAAGTACTGGTCGTCTCCTATCTTTGAGATGACGTTTTCAATGACAAAAACCTCGGGTTTTTTCAGAACGTACTTTGACATCGCTTCTTCTGCTTTTGATTGATACTCAGGAACGATTTGATCGCTGAGGAAGAAGACCGCGATGGAGAGAAAAGCCCCAAGAATCAGAAAGGGAACGATCAGATTTTTCTGGGAGATTCCGTGAACCTGGATGGCCATGAGTTCTCTTTCCTCGGAAAGGCGGGAAAACGTCCAGAAAATGGCGAGGAGCACACCAACGGGAACACCCATGGCGACAAAGTAAGGGAGGTAGTAGTACAGCATGAGAAAGAGTTTTGCTATTCCCACCCTGTGCCTCACTATCAGATCGGAGAGCTGGTAGAGAATCTCGAGACTGACGAAGACGATGAAACCACCAAGACCGATCAGGAACGGGATGACAGAAAGTTTCAAGAGATATTTAATCAGAACTTTCAAAGAGCACCCCTCCGGATTTTTTGAAGAGAAGGAGCTCGTCGTGGTAGCACTTGTAAGCCTCCCCCTGAACCATGTAAACGGAGACTTCCACGATGTTGGTGGCGTAATCGGCTATGACCTCTATGTTACCGGCTATCTCAAGAAGGAGGAGAGCCCTTTTCACATATTTGGGTGATTCCATCATGTAGAGCAGGAGCTCCTCACGGACCTTTTCATACAGGTCATCGACCTTCGAATCCATCCTGCAAACTTCGAAAGACCTTTCCACGTTCACATCAGCGAACATTCTGAGAGCGAATTTCAACATTTCTGACGTTTGATTCGCCATGGCTGGAATGTCTTCGAGAGGCTTCAAAGGCGGTTCTTCCATGAGTTCAAGGACATTTTTTGCAATGTCATGACATTTATCGGCTATGTTTTCGATGAGTTCTGCCACCCTTATACCAGCTGTTACTGTTAGAAGGGGTTTTCCTATAGGAGAAAAGAGGCCGAGCATCTCCATGGCCTTTTCCTGGATTTCCACTTCCATCTGATCGACAACCTCTTCATCTGCGATCACTTCCCTGGCGAGCGATTCGTTTCTTTCAACGAGTGAAGATATGGAGTTTCTGAACATCTTCTCTATGAACCATCCTGCCTTGAGAACACCTTTCTTGAATTCTTCTACCTTTTCGTTCAAAAGTCTGTTCACTCGATACGCCTCCCATAGCCGAGTTTGTCTCTTATAACCGTTACGTAATCGTATTCAGGAGGCCTCAGGATCCTGACGTATCTTCCGGATTTCCTTACTTCGATTCGCTTTGTTTTTCCCGTCAGGACACCATCTACCAGCATGTTTATACCTCTCTGGGCTTCAACCACCACTTTGAAATTCGAGGGTATCACAACGCTTCTGGTGAGAAAGAATTGGGGTGCGATGGGAGAGATCTCCAGCACCTCGCACTCTGGGAATATTATGGGCCCTCCTATGGAAAGAGAGTACGCCGTGGAACCTGTCGGCGTGGAAATCACCACGCCGTCTGCGAAGAACCACATGGAAGAGTGATGCTCCACCTCAACCTCTATTTCGACCATCTTTCCACTCAAATCGCGCTCAAGGGTGACGTCGTTCAGTGCGAGATGGTTTCCGAGTTCGCTTTCGATCTGGATGAACCATCTTGTTTCTTCTCGAAAGTTCCAGCTTCTGAGATCCTCGAGAAATCGATCTATCTCATCGAGGGTGTAGGATGTGAGAAATCCCAGTCTGCCCGCCTTGAACCCCACCATCGGTGTTCCATCGGCCGCTTTTTTTGCCGCCTTGAGTACGGTTCCGTCTCCTCCAACCACCACTATCAAATCTGCTGCAATTCTTCCAGGAACGTTCGCTTCACCGAACTCGACTACTTCGTGCTCTTTTGAGATCTTCTCTTTCAGGAATTTGCTCTCTTTTTCTCGCTCTTCTCTATAGAGGATGGCTATTTTCATGAAAGTCTCACCGCCAGATCGAAGAGGGTTTGTACGAGAAAACCGTCCAGGAACATGAGAATGAAGATGGCGATCATAGGGGATATATCCACAGAACCTATTGGAGGCACAACACGTCGAATGGGATTCAAAACAATCGAAGATAGAGCATCAAAGAACCTTCTTGCAGGATGGTAATAATAAGGCACAATCCAGCTGAGAATCGAAGAAACAACGATGGACACGATTTCCACGTATATGAACGTTCTCAGGACCACCGCGATCGATCTGAGCAGATTGGCTATCACGAACATTCACTTCCCTCCCTCGAATATGACACTTCCAATTCTCACCATGGTTGCTCCTTCTTCTATCGCTACTTCGAAGTCGTTGCTCATTCCCATGGATAGTTCCTTGAGTTTTACGTTCCCGCTGAATTTGTCAGCGAGCTCGTCTCTCAGCTCTCTGAGGGTTCTGAAGCCCCACCGCACTTCTTCAGGATCTTCAGTGTAGGGAGCCATGGTCATGAAACCGAGAACTTCAATGTGTGGGAATTTCTGACAGAGTTTCAGGAACCCCTCGATTTCTTCAACCAGAAGTCCGGCCTTCGTTTCTTCTTTGAAGACATTCACCTCAAGCAGAATCTTCTGAATTTTCCCAAGTTTTTCTGCCCTTTTTTCTATTTCTTTCAACTCTTCTTCTCTCCAGACAGAGTGGATCAGTTCACATCTTGGAACGATGTATTTCACCTTGTTCGTCTGTATTCTTCCAATGAAATGCCAGATGATGGGTTTGCCCTTGAAGTATTCACTCTTTCTAACGAGATCCTGTGCTCTGTTTTCTCCGAACTCTCTGACACCAAAAGACACGAGTTTTTCCATTTCTTGAACACTGGCGTATTTCGAAGCAACTACGAGTCTCACTTCGGAGGGATCCCTGTTTGCTCGAAGAGCGGCGTTCTTCATCCTGTTGAAAACTCTTTCGAGGTTCTCTTTCAATCCCATGGGAGACCACCTCAGAAAAGACGGTTTTCTGGGACTTCGTACTTCAAGTGTTTGTAAGCCTTTTCAGTGACGACCCTTCCCCTTGGAGTTCTGGCAAGGAATCCTGCCTGGAGGAGGTAGGGCTCATAAACTTCGCTCAAGGTGTCCGCTTCCACACCGAGTGAAGCGGCGAGAGCGTTCAATCCGACAGGTCCCCCTTTGTAAATCTCAATGATCGTCTTCAGGATCTTCCTGTCGAACTCGTCCAGTCCTTCGTCGTCTATGTTCAGAACTTCCATGGTCTTCAAGACGATATCGGTGTCGATTCTGTCTGCCTTTACCACCGTGAGCATGTCCCTCACTCTCTTTGTGAGTCTTATAGCAATTCTTGGTGTGCCTCTCGATCTTTTCGCTATCATCTCTGCCGCTGTGTCTTCTATCTCAACATCCATCAGGTTTGCCGCCCTTTTTATAATCTCTTTCAGTTCCTTCACAGTGTAGAAGTCCAGTTCGAGGATGATACCGAACCTGCTTCTGAGGGGAGAACTCAACAAACCACTCCGAGTCGTGGCACCAACGAGCGTAAAGGGCTGAACGTCTATTCTGATGGATTTCGCGCTCGGGCCCTTTCCGATCATGATGTCTATCTGGAAGTCCTCGATAGCGGAATAGAGGAGTTCTTCCACGGCCTTGTTCAATCGGTGTATTTCGTCTATGAAGAGAACATCTCCCCGTTCCAGACTTGTGAGGATAGCGGCCATGTCTCCCTGCTTCACAAGAACCGGTCCGCTTGTAACATGGATGTTCGTCTGGAGTTCACTGGCGATTATGTGTGCGAGGGTCGTTTTTCCAAGTCCCGGTGGTCCTGCGAGGAGGACGTGGTCGAGTATCTCTCCCCTCATCTTTGCGGCTTCGAGAGCGAGGGAAAGCTTCTTTTTCACGTTTTCCTGACCGATGAATTCATCGAGGCTTTTGGGTCTTAGAAACTGCACACCGGAGTCGTAAACGGTTCTTTCAGGTGTGAGAAATTCACTCACCTTTCCACCTCTTCTGTTTTCTTCTTTCCTGAGAAAATTATACCATCCAAACAAAAAAGGGGGCTTTCGCCCCCTTTTCTTCTCTGAGGAAGTTCATTTATTACTTCCCATCACAAAACCAATTATTACACCGACGATTCCGATGGCAACACCCGCAAGGGCCATGGTCTGAACGTCGGAAATCTTCTTGCTGAGGGTGGCACTCACGCTGTTCACATCTTCCATCCATGGTTTCGAAGAAACGACCTCATCGACTTTCTGGGAGAGCTCTGCGTTACTCTGATTGAGATTCTTGACTTCTTCTTCGACTTTGGTGACTCTTGCTGTGACTGCTCCCAAGTTTCTTTCTAGTGAATTCACCTTGTCAACTGCTGACTCTACCTGAGAAACTCTCTTTTCCAGACTCTCAACACGGCTGTTCACAGTTGTGATCTGACCCTCGAGAACGCTCACACGTGCATCGAGAGCTCTTGCCGTCTTCTGCTGGGTTTCAAGGTCACTCTGGAGTTTGGAGACGAGCACTTTGAGGTTTCCTATCTCTCCAGACAGAGCGGTGTTGTTTTTCTCGATGCTGGTAGAGAGTTCGGAGAGTTTCTGGTCGAGTGTGGCTGTGTAAGATTTGAGAGTTTTTTCCACGTAATCTTTAAGAGAAGCTTCGGAGTTCTTCATGAGCGCTTCAAGGTTCGTCGCTTTCGTCTCAACAGCGGACAGTCTTCCTTCAAGATCGTTCAGTTTTGAGACGGTCTGTGCGATCTTGCCGTCGACGTAATCTTTGTCCACGAAGTCTCCCGAAAGTTTGGATTCGAGAGCGGCGATTTTCGAAAACACCTCGTTCACTTTGGCATCTATATTCTGGATTTTATCTGACTGACCTTGAACCTGGCTCATGACTTCGACTCTGAGGTTTTTGAGGTCAACAAGAGTGGATTTCAGGTTCGCCACGTCGTTCTTGAGGGTTTCGAGATCGGACGTCACTCCCCCGAAATTATCGGAGAGGTTCTGAACCTTCATCAAAGCGGTACTGACGAGATCCTCGAGAGTAGAAACTTTGTTTATCAGCCCAGAAACGTCAGTGGAGGGTTGTTTGAGTATGTTGTAGAGCCTGTAGAACGCCACCGCTGCCTGGTACCTCGTGAGGTAGGAGTTACCCTGGAACGTACCGTCGGGCATTCCGGTGATAACGCCGAGTTTCGACATCTCTGTTACTGCCTCGTAGGCCCAGTGGTTCACGGGAACGTCCTTGAACTGCTGCGAGATTCCGACGAGAGCTCCAAGCATCAGAACAAACACCAGAAGCTTCCTCATGAAGACACACCTCCTTTGGATTTATCTGTGAACGAATGTTCTTCGGTGGGAAACAGACCTTCTTTTACCTCTCTTCTGAAATCTTGCAGAGCTTTCAATATGACTTCGTACAGATTCGCGTATTTCTTGGAAAAGCGAGGCACAAAGTCCGGATTCAGGCCGAGAAGGTCATGCCAGACGAGTACCTGGCCATCGCAGAAACGACCTGAACCGATACCAATGGTTGGAATGGAGACACTTTCTGTGATCTCCTTAGCGACTTCCTCGACGATGAGCTCCAGAACGATGGCAAAAGCCCCCCTCTTTTCAAGTTCTTTGGCGCTTCTCAAGAGGTATTCTCTGTTTTTTCCGTTTTTCCTTGGACTCTGTAACCACCGAAACGGTTCACGAATTGAGGCGTGAGACCTATGTGACCCATCACTGGTATTCCACTTTCGACCAGTTTTTGAACGAGCTCACCGAATTCCTCTCCACCCTCTATTTTCACGGCATTCGCACCGACCTTCAAGAACTTCCCAGCGTTCTCCACGGCTTTTTCCACGGAAGTCTGGTAGGAAAGGAAAGGCATGTCTGCTACTATGAAAGCGTCTGGGGCTCCCCTTTTCACGGCTGCCACGTGTATCAGCATTTCTTCCATAGTTACGGGAATCGTGTTTTCGTACCCGAGAACGTTGTTTCCAAGGGAGTCTCCAACGAGAATGACATCTATGCCGGCATCTCTCGCGATTCTGGCGCTGGGAGCATCGTACGCGGTGACCATCACGATCTTTTCCTTACCTTTCATCTTCTTGAGCTTCTCGACGTTCACTTTCTGCCACCTCCCTGAGCAGCTTCACAATCTCATCGTAGAGCACGGTGTTTCCGAAGATCCTTTCGTACTCCCTGCGCTCTTCCTCTACCACCTGCCAGTCTCCTCTTTTCACAGGGCCTGTCAGAGAACATTCCACTCTCATCTTCTTTATGTTGTCCGCCACACCTTTCATCAGGGTGTGAATGAGGAGTTCCGGTTCATCCAGACCAAGAAGAGTGTATATCCTCTTTGAAAGATAGGCAAGTGCCACCGGGAAATTCGAAGCGATGACAGCGGCGAGATGGTAAGCTTTCTTTTTTTCCGAAGGGATCACGAAGTACCTTCCGGAGATCTCTTCTGCGATTTTTTTCACAACCGCGAGACCTCTTTCGTCTCCTTCCAATCCAAAGACGATCTGGTCTTTCATTTCAAGGGCTTTTTCGAGGCTGGAAAAAGAAAAGTTCGGGTGGATCGATGCTCTTCCACTCTTTTTGAAAATCTCCGACGAGAGAAATCCAGAACAATGTACCAAAACAGCGTCTCCGAGATTCAAGTGGTTCGCCACCGTTTCTATGTATCTGTCCGGGACGATAACGAAGACCACACCGTTCAACTCAGGGTGCTTTTCTATCGTGGCAGCTTTTCCCCCGTAAACTTCAGCAAGGTTTCGAGCCTTATCTATACTGCGGGACAGGATGTATCCTATTTCACACCGATCTTTCAAACACTCAAGAAAAAACCTCGTGAGGGTTCCGGTGCCCACAAAGTTCAGAACCATTTCAATATCTCCCTCAATTTTTCAACGATTCTCGAAGTGGAGTTTGCTGTTATCACAGCCCTCTTCTGGCTCGATCCGCCTTCTATGTTCAACTGTTCTTTCAATTTCTCGAAGATCTTTCTGCAATCTATCCAGTTCGAAACGATCTCTACCCGGTCAGGATGCTCTAAAAGAACGATTGTGTCTTTGCGATCTGCGAGGAACTTGGGTAAGTACTTCATTTCCTCTGGAGTTCCAGAGAAGTGATACAGATAGTACTTTCCGATCTTTTCTGGTTCTGCTACTTTTGAGAGAATCTCGGCGTACTTTTCCGACAGTTTGTCGAGCTTTGCACTCTTCTCTTTGACTTCTTCGAGAAGGTTCTCTGCTCTCTTCAGGAGTTCCTTTGTGGATGTGGTCAGCACTCTGGAGAGTGACTTCAAGAGTTTATCTTTTTCTCTGTAATCTTTCAGGGCTCGATCGCCTGCAACGAAATAGATCCTTGTTAGCACCTTCTTCACCTTCTCCGTGTCCACGATCTTTATCAGACCGATTTCTCCAGTGTTTTCTACATGAAACCCTCCGCAGGCGGTGACATCGAAATCTCCTATCTTCACCACTCTGACTTTTCCTTCCACATTGGGCAGTTTTCTGAGGTTCATTTTCTCTGCTTCTTCTTTTTCTATCTCGAGAATTTCAACTCTCTCACAGCTTCTCACCACTTCGTTGGCCAGATCCTCAGCTTCTTCCAGAACATCTTCGAGAACGAACGGAGCGTTCAGATCTATGGTGGAGACCCTCTCTCCCATGAGGAAACTCACCGTTTCAAGATCGGCCACTTTCAGAAAAGCGGCTGAGAGGATGTGCTGAGCGGTGTGCTGACAGGCGATGTCTTTTCTCCTGGCAGGGTCTATTTCGTACTCGTACTCACCCGGTTCGAGATGAGCATCCAGATAATGGAGGATGTATCCATTCTTTTCCTTCACCTTCAGAACATTTGCAGGACCGATCTTTCCTCTATCTCCGAGCTGTCCACCCTTTCCGTCTGGATAGAAAGGGCTTGTTCTCGAAACGGCGATGATTTTCTCACCATCTTTTATAACCTCGTCTATTCTTATTCTACCCGCAGTCATCTTTTTCCAACCTGCACCCTTTCTTTCAATCGCTCGATCTTGAAGAACTCTTCTCTTTCTTGTTCTTCGAGGGTATCCTGAATGTATTTTATCGTTTCTTTGAGCTGGGGGATCACCACGTTCTCCAGAGCATTGACCCTTTTCTTCACTTTTTTTGCCTCGTAAGCCAGTCTATAGACCTTGTTCTCAATCACCGCAACTTTTGCTACCAGCTCGAGCGCTTTCCTGAAGGCGAGATAGGCCTGATCGAGAGCTGCGTTTGTGCTGTAAATCTCGTAAGGTATTTCCGTATCGAAACCTTCTATTTCCATCTCAGGTACCTCAACTCCCATGACACTTCTGAAAACGATCTTCAGAGCGCTGAACTCAGAAATCCCGCTGGCGTATTCTTCCACACTCTCTATTCCCAGGTCCAGATTAGCTCTCTGAAGGGAACGGTAAGCTTTTTCGAAGACCTTGAGCAATTCCTCCTGAAGTTTCCTTGCTTCTTCTATGAGGCTCACAAGTTCCCTCATGATGACCGTTCGTTTTCTTTCCAGAAGATCGTATCCCTGAAGTGCTAAGGAAAGACGTTCTTTCAGAGCGATCAGGTTGCCGCGGGTTGGAGCCACACTCACGTTTTTTCACCTTCTCTGTAGTACTTCTCTATGTGTTCCTCTTTGATCCTCGTGAGTTCATTTTTCGGAAGGATCGATAAGGTTTTCCACGCCAGATCCAGGGATTGTTCTATCGTCCTTTCTTCGTCAAAACCCTGATTCACGAAAGAGTGTTCAAACTCCTCACCGAATTTGAGATACAGTCTGTCGATATCCGGCAGGTCCTCTTCACCCACGATAGAAGCGATGGATTTTACCTCCATCACCCTGGAATAGGCAGAGAAGAGCTGTGAAGCGACATCCGGATGATCTTCTCTTGTGTAACCTTTCCCTATTCCGTCCTTCATGAGCCTCGAGAGGGACGATAGAACGTCGAGTGGAGGATATATTCCCCTGCTGAAAAGGTTTCTGGACATGACGATCTGTCCCTCTGTTATGTATCCGGTGAGGTCAGGTATTGGATGCGTTATGTCGTCGTTCGGCATAGTGAGTATCGGTATCTGAGTGATCGAACCGTTCTTCCCTCTTATGATACCAGCCCTCTCGTAGATGGAAGCCAGATCTGAGTACAGATACCCGGGGTAACCTTTTCTCCCGGGTACTTCTCCTCTGTAGTTTGAAAGTTCTCTCAGAGCTTCGCAGTAGTTGGTCATATCGTTGAGAATGACCAGAACATGCATACCGAGATCGAAGGCAAGATACTCGGCTATCGTGAGAGCTACCCGTGGAGTAGCTATTCTCTCTGCCACGGAATCGTTCGCCAGATTCAGAACCACGACCATGTTTTTTATAGCTCCGCTTTCCTCAAGACTCTTCACCACAAAACTAGCATCGTCCTTTCTCAGTCCTATTGCACCAAAGACCACCGCGAATTCCTCGCCTGTTGTCACCTTCGCCTGACGCGCTATCTGGACCGCGAGCCTGTTGTAAGGAAGACCGTTTCCGGCGAATATGGGAAGTTTCTGCCCTCTTATCAAAGTCATCAGGACATCTATACTGGATATACCCGTCTGAATGAAATTTCTGGGATATTCCCTCGCAGCAGGATTTATCGCGGAACCATTTATATCCATAGTTTTTTCAGGAATGATCTCACCGAGGTCGTCTCTTGGGTTTCCGAGGCCGTCGAGTGTCCTTCCAAGCAGATCACGAGAGAGTTTGACTTCCAGAGGTCTGCCGAGGAATCTAACCTTCGTTTTTCCAACGTCTATCCCGTCAGTTCCTTCGAACACCTGAATCACGACCGCTTTTTCTTTCGCTATGATGACTCTTCCCATTCTTCTTTCTCCATTTTCCAGAACTATTTCGACAACCTCATCGTATCGGACACCGCTCACGTTTTCCATGACCATAATTGGGCCTTTTATCTCAGAGAGGCCGGTTTGTTCTTTCACAGCCATCGTATCACCTCGTTCCTGTTGCATAGAGTTTTTCAAGCTGTTCAAAATGATCTTTGATGATTTTTTCGGTTTTTACGATTTCTTCTTCGAAATTCCTGCTTTCTTTCAGCGTAGAGAGCTTTGAAACGATTTCCGGTGGAAGAATTTTCCCAACAGGAATCGATTTTTCGATGAACTTTCGTGCACTGCGGTATGTATCGACAATGAGCTTCAAAATTCTGAACTGCTTCTCAGGAGGGCAGAAAGCGTCCACCTCACTAAAAGCATTTTGCTGTAGAACACCGACCTTTATGATTCTGGCCACCAACACCGTTAATTTCTGATCGTCTGGAAGGACGTCTTCCCCCATTATCTTTATAATCTGCTGAAGCCTATCGTCTTCTACAAGAATGTCAATTGCTTCCTGACGGTATTCTGGCCACTTCTCGTTCACATTTTCCTTGAACCAGTCTTCCAACACTTCAGCGTACTCACTGTAACTCGTGATCCAGTTTATGGAAGGATAATGTCTCGAGTACGCCAGGTTTCTATCCAGAGCCCAGAAGCATCTGACGAATCTCTTCGTGTGCTGTGTGACCGGTTCTGAGAAGTCTCCACCTGGAGGTGAAACAGCACCTATGATGGTCACAGATCCGGTGGTTCCGTTGAGGTTCTCACAAAGACCGGCCCTTTCATAGAATTGAGCGATTCTGGAAGCAAGATAAGCGGGATATCCTTCCTCCACAGGCATCTCTTCCAGTCTCCCGGAGAGTTCACGCAGTGCCTCAGCCCATCTGGAAGTGGAATCTGCCATGAGAGCCACGTGGTAACCCATGTCTCTGAAGTACTCTGCAATGGTGATACCCGTGTATATGGAGGCTTCTCTCGCGGAAACAGGCATGTTCGAAGTGTTGGCTATCAAGACGGTTCTATCCATCAGAGGTTTTCCGGTACGTGGATCCTGAAGGTGAGGGAATTCTTCCAAAACCTCTGTCATCTCGTTACCTCGCTCTCCACAACCTATGTACACGACCACGTCTGCGTCTGCCCATTTCGCCAGCTGATGTTGTGTGATGGTTTTGCCTGTTCCAAAACCTCCAGGTATGGCAGCGGTCCCTCCTTTGCTGATCGGAAAGAAGATGTCGATGACTCTCTGTCCCGTAATCAAAGGAATCGAAAGCTCCAGAAACCTCTTCACTGGCCTCGGGACACGAACGGGCCATTCCTGGTAAAGCTTTATTTCCTCTTCTCCGTTTTCTGTTTTCACCACAGCTATAGTGTCGGTTACTTTGTAATCACCACTTTGTTTCACATTCAATAAGGTCCCTTCTTTTATGTGAGGAGGAATCATTATTTTATGCTTCACACTACCCGTTTCCTGGACCTCGGCTATCACTTCTCCTCCTCTTACTCTATCTCCTTCTTTTTTCAGCACATTGACAGACCAGAATTTTTCAGTGTCCAACCCAAAGGCTTGAATTCCCCTTCCTATGAAAGGCCCCGAGCTTTCAAGAAGTACCTTCAGCGGTCGCTGTATTCCATCGTATATGTTTCCAAGGAGCCCCGGTCCCAGAGCAACCGAGAGCATCTTTCCTGTTCTCTCAACGAGTTCGCCGGGTTCCAGCATGGAGGTTTCTTCATAGACCTGAACGATCGCTGTTTTTTCGTCCAGCGCAATCACTTCTCCGGTCAATCTCATCTTTCCAACGTAAATCACTTCATGCATGAACAGCCCTTCCGTGTTTTCAACGCGTACAACAGGACCGTTTATTTCCAGAACACGCATCATATTTCACCTGCCTTCTTCGTTATGAAGGTGAATATTTCGCTTTTTCGTTCTTCGAGGAAAGTATCCACGGTGCTTCGAACGATTGTTCTGTCCTTCTTTAAAAGGATTCCTCCAGTTACTTCTGAGCTCGTTTCCACTCTCTTGTCCCCTGCTATTTCAGAAACGATTTCGGCGTCTTCAGGATTGCAGACTATCACAAAATCTTCGCTCTCTATCAATCTCAAAGCGTCGTTGTAGAGTTTTCTGTAAAGTATCTTTTTCTCTTCGATGGGCAAATTGAGAAGCCGTTCTCTCAACGATGAGAATACTCTGGATATCAATTTCTTATTGTAGAGGAGTTTCTCTTTTCGCAATTCCGACGTGATCTGGGAAGTTTTTCTATCTATCATCTGTTTTCTCTCCAGCTCCGCTTTTCTCATCAATGTCTCTTCGTACTCTTTGAGTTCCTTTTCGATGTGCTTCTTCTCTTCTTCAATGAGTCGATCGTACTTCTCTTTCAACTCTTCGCGAATTTCTCTCAAGCGTTGTTCAAAAACGGAGTAGAGATTTTCAAGTTTTGTCTCTATCTCATTCATTGAGCTTCACCCCCACCACGTCTTCCACGTATCTTGTAATGAAATTCCTGTCGCCTCGCCAGCCGTGTCTGTCAGGTATGACGAATACCAGGGGAAGTTTCCCGGAAATTTTGTGTGATTTGATCTCTTCTGGTATTTCTTTCGCGGCGAGTTCTGTGACGAGGAGGATTCCAATGGTTTTGTCTTCTATTGCTTTTTTGAAGGCCTCCAGTGTTTCTTCCCTTCCGTGGACAACTGTACCCGCAACACCTGCCAACCGAAGACCAATGGCGGTGTCTATGTTGTCACTGATGAGGAAAAACCTCATCTCATAACCTCCCGAGTATCATGATACTCACGATAAGACCGTATATAACTATTCCTTCGGCAAGACCAACGTAAATGAGAGTTCTTCCAAGCAGTTCTGGTTTTTCACTTATGGCTCCAACTGAAGCCGCTCCTGTCATTCCCACTGCTATGCCTGCTCCAACCGCTGCCAGTCCTGTGGATAGGGCAACTGCCATCAATCCAAGGCCATTTGAAGATTGCGATGATGGAGCCTGTGTGGTGGGGACGTTCTGTGCGAACGCGCTCGAAGAAAGGCTAACAACGGCGAGGAAAACTATCAATGAAAACGCAACCACGTTGCCGAGAAGAATACCAAAAGCTGTTTTTTTCTTGGTAGTTTTCCTAGAAAGGAAAAAACCACCAATCAACGTTGCCACCACAAGAATCATCGCTGCTACCAGAAAAACCATGCTTACACCTCCAATCAGAGTTTGTATCTTTCTGGATTGAATTCCCTTCCACTGTCTTTGAAGAATCTTGTGAAAAATTCGTAAAATTCAAGCCTCAAAGTCTGAATGAATACGACGAGTCCCTCCAGACCGATTATTATGATGTTTCCAAGAAAGAGTATCACGAACGTCACAACAGGATTCTTTGCCATTTTTGCCATGGTGTA
This sequence comes from Thermotoga sp. Mc24, assembly GCF_000784835.1. Lineage (NCBI taxonomy): Bacteria > Thermotogati > Thermotogota > Thermotogae > Thermotogales > Thermotogaceae > Thermotoga > Thermotoga sp. Mc24. The sequence goes on from NZ_JSFH01000007.1 coordinate 124,315, forward strand.
AAATGCAAGGAAAAGTCCGGCGTGGTTCAAGGCAAAAGCTCCAAGCCTCACAAAGGAGAGGGTGTTGCTGAAGTAGCTTATTAGAATCTCGAAAACTTCGAAGAAAGCCTGTACAATTCTTTCTGATAAAGGGGCTTCTGTGAATATGAAACTGTACACATACATAACACCCACGAGGACACCCATGGATATGAGTCCAAACCTTGGGAAAGACCCATTCATGAAAAAGATCAAAACCGATACGACGGCGATCCAGTAGAAAAGCAGTCCGAGTATCCCGTTGTGGTTGAAAAGTAGTTCTCGTTTTTCTCGATTTTTTAGATTGTTGACAATGTTCAAAATCATTGCGAACGTGATGGTGGCTATTCCAATATATATGGAAAAAGCGAGGAAGTAGTTTATGTTTTCCATGGGCCTTTTCCAGATAGAAGGAATGATCTCGTAGCCGAATACGCTCCCGTAAAGCATCCCGAATATAGAAGAAGATACTCCTGCCGATCCAATTACATAGAGAAGATCGTTTTTTAATCTCCAGTACAATCCAAAGCCGAACAGCGCCAGAACCAGACCGTGCCCAACATCACCGAACATCATTCCAAAGAACGCCAGAAACATTATGGCAACAAAAGGGGTGGGATCTATTTCGTCACTGGAAGGTATGCCGAACATTCGTGTTATGGACTCGAAATGTTTGAAAAATCCTCTGTTTTTCAAGAGTGTTGGGGGTTTCGTATTCGGTTGGCACGACAGGAGAACCATCCGGGGATTGGATTCCAGGAATCGTTTCATTTCTTCCAGGTTCTGATGGGTTGTCCAGCCCGAGATCACGAGGAAATTCTCCGTTGATTTCGTTTTTTGGAGGAGATCGTGGATATTTTTCAAGATGTAGATGTACTCAAAATAATTTTTCACAAGCCGTCTGTTCTTGTAGAACTCCCTTCTTATGGTTGAATTCAGTATCTCTATTTCTGAATCCAGCACCTTCAGTTCATCTTCGAGCTGTAAGGAGATTTCAGAAGGAGTACCGGAGTAGCTCTCGGAGAGAGAGTACTCCACGAAACCGGCTGTCGTTAACGTGCTCTCCAAGTCCAATTCCTTTCGATGGATAACGAAAAGCCATGTTTTTTCCTCCTCGACTGCTACTTCCAGTATCAACACATCTTCATCTTTGACGCTCTCTTTCAATCTTTCCACGTAATCGTTACCTATGTTTCCAAAGTGGTATCGGAAGAATTCAGATTCTCTTAAATCTTTCAGATTCACATCTATCATCCGAAGTCTTTCAACTATCTCGAGATCTTTCGTTTTCTTTTCTCTTTCCTGCTTCAAATCGTTCATTTTTCTGTGTAGAGTTTCAACAACGGGAAGTACTTTTTCTATGAACGCATTCACATCTTTCAGTGAGATATTCATTTTCGAAATGTCCACATTCTGGGGTTCCGGTGATGGTGTTTCACCAATCATCTCGTAGAGGTTCATGAACTTGCTGTAAATATCATCGTAAAAGGTATGGTCTGGGGTTCTAAGAAGATTCAGGGTCTCCTCTTCGAAGATAGACTCCAGCGGAATCATTTCCACACTCTCCGTATCGAGGATTCTTTTCAGCAATCTTTCGGATTCATCAACAGGTGCTATGATGCTGAACGCACTGAGTTTCTCTTGCATACAGATCACTCCTCAAAAGTCACAAGGTATCCTTTGGCTTCTTCAAAACTCAGGCTGTATCTCTTTGTTTCTATGATGGTCACGAGATCTTTGTATTCGTACTCACGAATATAGACGTAACCACCTGCAACATCGCACCCGTTTTGCAAATTGTTTGATAGCCTCCTCGCTTTATCGAGAAGTATTCGATCACATATTCTTTCCAGAACGAACGGCAGATCGTCTTCCTTTACATCCTTGAAGAACTTTCCATACGGAGTTTGAGAAAGTTTTTTGAGAAATTCTTCTGTAGAGGACACGTTGGAAAGCTCCACGAAAAGCTGTCTTTCGAGTAAACCCCTGAGTGGAATGAGTAAATTCAGAACTTCGGAAGGTTGAAGCTTGAACAAAAGGCGCGCTCTGTATATCCATTCTATGTTCGTCATGTCTATCTGTAAGTAAAACAGATCTCTGATTCCCTCTGTACAGAAAGAAGATCCACTTAGCTTCCTCTTCATCGTTAGGAAGTACCACAGATCCAAAGCGTTCAACAGATAGTAAACCTTTCCAGAGGTCTGGTAGTTCCTGTAAGCGTTCTCCAGTGGCACGCGATACTCCGTTTTTTCGAGTACTTTCCAGAGTTCTTCCATGTTTTTTGCTGAGAGAAGCGAGGATTCATCGACACTTTATATGATAGAGAGGATAGAGTTTTGACTCACTGAGGTTCTCGAAGTATCCGGAATGGACTATTCGAATGATGAATTTTACGTTTTCGATCTCAAATCTTTTTTCGAACATGAAAAAGATTTTCCTTATATCGTACGGAAGGTAGAAGTAGATTCTGTACAGATCATGGACAATGGCTCCCCTTAACAGGATTTCCAGATCCCTTCTGTGGATCTTCGATACGTCTACATCTTTCAAGAACCTCTGATAATGTGTGTGCTGTTTCAAATAATCTGCTATCTCTATCACGCTGTTCGTTTTCATGAGGTTCTTGAAGTCCTCTTTGGTGAGCATCTTCGACTTCATAGCCTTCACTTTTGCGGAAAGCCCCATGAGCTTCATTTCATCACTCCTCTGACAGGAGCATATCTACTATTTCACTAACGAGTTCATCAAGATGTGATTCCAGATCCTCCATTCGTTTCCTCAGCTCCGATTGCTCCCTTTTGGCTTTGGATTCGATTCTACTCATCTCCAGTTTCACGTTTTCGATCAGTTCCCTGTAGTGTTCGTCTATCAATTTTTTCCGCTGTTCCTTGAATTCTCTGAGCTTTTCGATCTCTTTTTTATATTCATTTTCCATCTCTTCTTCTATTTTCTTGACCTCTTCTTTGAAATGTTTCTCTCTATCCACAAGGTTCTTCACTATCGTTGCAAGATCGATCTCCATCAGCTTCTCCCCCTTCCGTAATTTCCAAAGAACCTCCAGAGTTTCACCGCAAACCTGACGAGTCTTCTCCTCATCAGAAATTTTCCCACCTCTCGCTCTTTACCCGACAGAACAATGGCGCTCAACGCGAACAATCCCGTTCCAAGCAGAACGATCCAGTAGTTCTGGATCACGAAGGAATAGGTGTAGATCCACAGAGTATGCACCGTTCGATCGATCATGTTGAAACCAGGAGTCGGAAGCTTTATTACATCGTATTTTACTCCAGTTGGGGACACATGAACCCTTATAAAATGGTAAAAGTAGTGCTCTGGGTCGGTACCAAAAAGCTCTGCTCCTGCTCCACCCGTGATGATGTACGACACACCGTTCCATTCTCCCCTGAAGTAACCGTGAATGTGACCGGCAAAAACCATTGTGACGTTGTATTCCTTCAGAATATTCAAGAGCGTTTGGGCATTTTCCAAATCCTTCATGGAGTGGCCAGGTTGTTTTTCCTTACGTGGGTCGTACACCGGTACGTGCATAAAAACGAACCGGTATCTGTAAGACTGGGATTTCTCCAGTTCTTTTTTCAACCATTCTAATTGATACGCGTCCACATATTTCTCGTTCGCGTTGTTGAGGACTATGAAATATGAGTTTCCCGTATGGAAGGAGTAGTAGAGAGGTCCGAAAATCTTCAAATAGTTTCCGGGATCGTCAGCGAGGTCGTGATTACCCGGGACGGGAAGAACTGGTATTTTGAATCTTCTGAGCTGTTCCAGGTACAACTCCCATTTGAACAGAGATCCATCGAAGACCATATCTCCCGTGTTTACAGCGAATGCTGCGTTTTGTTCTCTGTTCACTGCGTCTATGAGCTTGGAAAAGGTGGAGATGGAATTTTTGTTGTCACCAAAGACAATGAAAGTGAAATCGTCTTTTAAATTTTCTTTTTCAACACTGCTGATGTTTTGATACACCAGATCTTTCTCCGGTACAACGAACAGGTAAGTATCCAGAACTTTCAAAACGGACAGTCCGATCATGGTAATTACTATTCCTATCAAAAAGGAGCGCGTCGTTCCACCTCCTTATGAGAGGATTATACCCCCTTCGGGGTAACTTTAATGGCTTCTTAAATAGAACACGTGATACAATTTAAAAAAACGCAAGGAGGTGCGTTCATGAGGCTTGAAGGGAAGGTGTGTTTGATCACAGGGGCTGCAAGCGGGATAGGGAAAGCCACCACGCTTCTTTTCGCACAGGAAGGAGCTACGGCGATCGCTGGCGATATCTCGAAAGAAAATCTCGACTCTCTTGTGAAAGAGGCAGAAGGACTTCCGGGGAAGGTTGATCCCTACGTTTTGAACGTGACCGACAGGGATCAGATAAAAGAAGTCGTGGAAAAAGTCGTTCAAAAGTACGGTCGAATCGATGTTCTGGTGAACAATGCGGGAATAACAAGGGATGCGCTTCTTGTGAGGATGAAAGAAGAAGACTGGGATGCGGTAATAAACGTGAATCTGAAGGGTGTTTTCAACGTGACTCAGATGGTGGTGCCCTACATGATCAAACAGAGGAACGGTTCGATCGTGAACGTCTCCTCTGTCGTTGGAATATACGGGAATCCCGGTCAGACGAATTACGCGGCGTCGAAGGCGGGAGTCATAGGGATGACCAAGACGTGGGCGAAGGAACTCGCTGGAAGAAACATCAGGGTGAACGCTGTGGCACCCGGATTCATAGAAACCCCCATGACCGAAAAACTTCCAGAAAAAGCACGTGAAGCAGCCCTTTCCAGAATACCGCTGGGAAGGTTTGGGAAGCCAGAAGAGGTGGCGCAGGTTATACTCTTTCTCGCATCGGACGAGTCGAGTTACGTCACCGGACAGGTGATAGGAATAGATGGGGGCCTCGTGATCTGAGGCCCCTCATCTTCTGAAGACTTCCACTCCGTCTATGTAAACCCTTTCCACCACGGATTTCATATCGAACGGATGTCCGCTCCAGACCACAAGATCCGCGTCCTTTCCAGGTTCAATGGAACCGATTCTATCTTCGAGGCCGAGGATCTTAGCAGGATTCACCGTCAGGATCTTCAGCAGATCTTCTTCCTTTGCACCGTACCTCATGGCAGTTGCCGCCTGAACGGTTGCAAACTCGAGAGGAATCACCGGGTGATCACACATCAAGGCTATAAGAACCCCATCTTTCAGGAGTTTTGCGATAGTTTCCATCGTCAGATCTTTCAGTTCCAGCTTTGTTCTGAAGGTGAGGAGTGGTCCCACAACGACGGGTATCTTTTTCTCCGCTAGCACCTTAGAAATCTTGTACGCTTCCGTTCCGTGTTCTATGACGAGGTTGAAACCGAACTCCTCTGCTATTCTGATGGCGGTGAGGATGTCGTCCGCTCGGTGGGCGTGCATCCTGGCAGGAATTTTCTTTCTGAGGACCATCTCGCCGACTTCCATTTTCAGGTCGGTTTCGGTGAATTCTTTTCCTTCTTTCTGGGCGAGTTCCTTTTTCTTCATGTAATTCTTCACTTTAGTGAAGTAGTCTCTGATCACTCCCGCTGTTCCCATTCTCGTTGAAGGAGTTTGTTTCCTCTCACCGTAGACCCTCTTTGGATTTTCTCCGAACGCCATCTTCAAACCTGCGGGATCCTTCACAACGCACTCTTCCACAATTATGGACCTGAACTTTATCACACTTCCCTGTCCACCCACCGGGTTGGCGCTTCCAGGAACGATCATCACGGATGTGACTCCACCGGCAAGAGCCCGCTCTATGGCCGGATCCTGCGGATTGAAACCATCGAGTGCTTTCACATGCGGTGTGACGGGATCCGTAGCTTCGTTTCCATCACTGTAATAGTACCCTACTCCTTCCTCAAAGAGCCCGATGTGGGAGTGCGCGTCGATGAAACCAGGAAACAGGAATTTTCCCGTCAGATCAACGATTTCCGCGTCGGGATCTTCTATGTTTTCTCCCAACTTTTCCACTTTTCCGTTCGAGACAAGCACATCTCCTTTGAAGGGTCTGGAAGTTATGGGAAAGACCGTGGCGTTTTTAAAGAGAATCTTCACACTCATCCCTCCCCTTTTGGTTCGCTTCACGAACTATTTTAACACGTTCCAGACTGGAAAACACCATGGAGATCAAAAGGAGGATTGCCCCTAAAAGCTGTTTCCCTGCCATCGTCTCGCCCAGCATGAAATAAGAAACAACTGCTGCGAAAACAGGTTCTCCCAGGAAAACAATCGCAGACACGTTGTTTCCAAGCGCTTTTTGGTATTTTGCCTGAAGGTAGATGGCCAGAATGGTGGCCGCAAGAGCGGTGAAGACAGCACTTCCAACAGCTGGGAGTGTGAAGTTCCAGTTCTTCCAGAAAACATTCAGTATCAGGTTCAAAATCCCCACTACCAGAAACTGTGGAAAGAGGAGATCCACTTCTTTGACTCGCTTTGAGAACATCGTTATCAGGACAACGTGCAAGGCAAAGCTCACCGCACAGATCAAGGTGAGAAAGTCCCCGAAGTTGAAGCCTTTGATTCCACCTGAGATCATGTAAAGTCCCAGGCTTGCGACAAAAAAGGAAACGATCTGGAATATCGTTGGAATTTCTCTCTCCAGAAGATACGCAAAGACCGGAACGAAAACGATGTACATCGATGTGATGAAACCGCTCTTCGTGGAGGTGGTGATCGTGAGTCCCCACGTTTGTGTGGTATAGGCAATTCCCAGGAGTGTTCCAAGGATCGATCCGTACTTGACGTTCCCCTTTCCAAATAGAAAATAAGAAACCAGTGCTGCGATGAAGAATCTAACGGCGATATAAAAGGTGGGAGAGACTCCCACCAGTACGATCTTCTGTATAGGAAATGTCGATCCCCAGATGAACGCAACGAAGAGTAAACTGAAGAGTGCCTTTACCAATCTTCACCACCCGCTTCTCACTGTGAATTCGAATTCTTTTTCTGAATTGGCCGGAACGATCAATTCGAAAACGATCTGGTCTGAAGTTTCTTTCAACGGTTTGATGGAAAATCTGAGCAGTCTCAGCATATTTCCGTAGACGTTGATTCTCACCTTCGATTCTGTTTCGTTCAGGTTCTGAACGGTCACTCTCCAAGTCCTTTCGTATTCGTATGTGTCTTTGTAGTTTCTTTCGTCCAGAATCTCTCCTCTCACGCGAACGTCCCAGGAGTCCGTTACGGGAAGCTCCAGAAGGGAGTTTTTCGGAGTGTCGGGGATGCTTGTTTCCCCGATCATTATATCCACACCGGAAATGTTAGAGAATATGCTCACCGTGCCTCCCGGAAGATCCACAGGAGTCTTGAAACTTCTCGTGAAGGTGGTTTTCTGATAATCGAAACTCGAGTCATTCACTGCAAAAGAGTACGAGTAGTACTCGTTAGTGATGGGCAAATTCGTTTCTATGAGATTCACAACAGGGGATTTGTCCAGATCTTTCAACTTGCCGAGGTGATAAACCTTGACTTCCTCAGACTCGTGTTCTTCGGGCATTTCTCTTGAGGCCGAAACGCTGAGGTACATCCCTTTCCAAATGGAAGTTTCCCCAGCGGGCCTGGAAATTAAAAAAACATCCGCGCTTTCCACACCAGAGACCGATAGAAAGGCGTTTCCTGTGAGAGTATCTTCGAAGAGATAGTACCTGACGTTCCAGCTTCCTGAGGAACGCAGAAGCAAAGTTACCTTTCCCTGTCCGTTCATCACGAGTTTCCGACCGATCTGGGGTTCTTCGTATTCCAGAACAAGCCACTTTTTCAACGCGGAGTTGTATACGTAGTACTTCGTGTCTTTTTTCAAAACGAGAGGAGAAGTACTTATCACTTCGAACTGTGAGGGAGGTTCGTCCACCGCTTTGACGGTTTTTCCTTTTATAATTTCTTCCCAGGAAGGTTCTTTTTCCGAAACCACGTACCAGCTTTTTGCTCCGATTACATCCATCACGTCCCATCCCTGAGGAACGGAGATGGTTTCTGTACCGCTCACGGATAAACTTTCCATGAGGATCGCACTGTCCTGAAAAAGAATGAGAACGGGTGCTGCAAAGATCGTTGTCGATGCGAATAAAAGAAACAACAAGCTTCTCATAATTTTCACCTCCTCCTGAAGATTCTATCACCCGGGGTTAAAATATCCTGAGAGGTGATTCGAGATGAAGGTGATCTTTTTTGAGAACGACGAAGAACTCCTGAGAGAAGCTTTGAACATCAGAAGAAAGGTTTTCATAGAAGAGCAGGGAGTTCCTGAGGAAGAAGAACTCGATGGGAAAGATCCTGAGAGTGTTCACGTGCTTCTCGAAAAGGAAGGAAAATTCATAGGAACCGCAAGGATAAGAAAGATCGATGATGGAACGTTCAAGATAGAACGTGTGGCGATTCTGAAGGAAGAAAGAGGAAAGGGATACGGAAGATTTCTCATGGAGAGTGTGGAAAGAGAGCTTTTCTCTAAAGGAGTTCGAAAAATCGTTTTAAACGCTCAAATCCAGGTGAGAGAGTTCTACGAGAGACTCGGTTACAGGGCGGAAGGAGAGATCTTCTACGAAGCGAACATTCCGCACTTGAGGATGGTGAAGGTGGTGAAACGGTGAAGGTAACTCCCCTCATGGAACAGTACCTGAGAATAAAAGAACAGTACAAAGATTCCATTCTGCTGTTTCGTCTGGGAGATTTTTACGAGGCGTTTTTCGAAGACGCAAAGATCGTTTCAAAGGTTCTGAACATAGTTCTCACAAGAAGGCAGGACGCTCCCATGGCGGGCATTCCGTACCACGCGCTGAACACCTACCTGAAAAAGCTCGTCGAAGCGGGCTACAAGGTGGCAATCTGCGATCAAATGGAAGAACCTTCGAAGTCGAAGAAATTGATCAGAAGGGAAGTCACGCGCGTTGTCACTCCTGGCTCTATCGTAGAGGATGAGTTTCTCAGCGAAACGAACAACTACATGGCCGTTGTTTCAGAAGAGAAGGGAAGGTACTGTACGGTTTTCTGTGATGTCTCGACAGGTGAGGTCCTGGTTCATGAAAGTTCAGACGAACAGGAAACGTTGGACCTGCTGAAGAATTACTCCATTTCCCAGATCGTTTGTTCAGAGCACCTGAAATCTTCTTTGAAGGAACGCTTTCCAGGTGTTTACACAGAATCCATAAGTGAGTGGTATTTCTCCGATCTGGAAGAAGTGGAAAAAGCCTACAATCTGAAGGACATTCATCATTTCGAACTTTCACCCCTTGCGCTGAAGATCCTTGCAGCACTTATAAAGTATGTCAAGTACACGATGATCACGGAAGATCTGAATCTGAAACCCCCTCTTCTCATCTCCCAGAGAGACTACATGATACTCGATTCCGCAACGGTGGAAAATCTTTCTTTGATTCCCGGTGACAGGGGAAAGAATCTTTTCGATGTGCTGAACAACACGGAAACTCCTATGGGGGCTCGTCTTTTGAAAAAGTGGATTCTCCACCCTCTGGTCGACAGAAAGCAGATCGAAGAAAGGCTCGAGGCTGTGGAAAGACTGGTGAACGACAGGGTGAGCCTGGAGGAGATGAGGAACTTTCTTTCGAACATGAGGGATGTGGAGCGGATCGTTTCGCGGGTGGAATACAACAGATCCGTTCCCAGGGACTTAGTGGCACTCAGAGAGACACTGGAGATCATTCCGAAACTGAACGAAATTCTTTCAAACTTCGGTGTGTTCAATAAACTCGCTTTCCCGGAAGAACTGGTTGATCTGCTTCGAAGAGCCATCGAAGATGATCCGCTGGGAAGCCCCGGCGAGGGAAAGGTTATAAAGAGAGGATTCTCATCTGAACTCGATGAATACAGGGATCTTCTGGAACATGCCGAAGAGAGGCTCAAAAAGTTCGAAGAGAAGGAGAGAGAAAGAACGGGTATCCAAAAACTGCGGGTTGGATACAACCAGGTCTTTGGTTACTACATAGAGGTGACGAAAGCGAATCTGGACAAGATTCCCGATGATTACGAAAGAAAACAAACACTCGTCAATTCTGAAAGATTTATCACACCTGAATTGAAGGAATTCGAGACAAAGATAATGGCCGCTAAAGAGAGGATAGAAGAAATGGAAAAGGAACTCTTCAAAAGCGTGTGTGAGGAGGTGAAAAAGCACAAAGAAGTTCTCCTCAAGCTCTCAGAGGATCTGGCAAAGATGGATGTGCTTTCGACATTGGCCTACGATGCTATCCTGTACAACTACACAAAACCCGTCTTTTCAGAAGACAGACTGGAGATCAAAGGTGGAAGACACCCGGTCGTTGAAAGGTTCACACAGAATTTTGTTGAAAACGATATTTACATGGACAACGAGAAGAGATTTGTGGTAATAACGGGTCCCAACATGAGCGGGAAGTCCACTTTCATCAGACAGGTGGGTCTCATATCCCTCATGGCGCAGATAGGATCGTTTGTGCCGGCGCAGAAGGCGATTCTTCCCGTGTTCGACAGGATTTTCACGCGAATGGGTGCCAGAGACGATCTCGCTGGTGGTAGAAGTACGTTCCTTGTCGAGATGAACGAGATGGCACTCATCCTGCTGAAATCAACGGAAAAGAGCCTGGTTCTCTTGGACGAGGTGGGAAGAGGTACGAGCACCCAGGACGGCGTCAGCATAGCCTGGGCAATCTCAGAGGAACTCATAAAGAGAGGATGTAAGGTGCTGTTTGCCACTCACTTCACAGAACTCACCGAACTCGAAAAACACTTTCCGCAGGTCCAGAACAAAACCATTCTGGTAAAAGAAGAAGGCAAAAACGTGATATTCACCCACAAGGTGGTGGACGGTGTGGCAGACAGAAGTTACGGAATAGAGGTCGCAAAGATAGCGGGTATCCCCGACAGGGTCATAAACAGAGCTTATGAAATTCTGGAGAGGAATTTCAAAAACCACACGAAGAAAAACGGAAAATCGAACAGATTCAGTCAGCAGATTCCTCTCTTTCCTGTTTGATGCTCTTTATCAGTTCAACGTAATTGTCGTTTCTGAAGATACCGTATCCCATCACAAGGATCGTCGCACCGTTTTTAACCAGTATCGATGCGTTCTCTTCGTTTACACCGCCGTCGACCATGATTTCCGTTTCCAGTCCCAGTTCTTTCACCATCTTTCTCAGGTTTCTTATTTTCTCAAGACTCCTTGCTATGAACCTCTGACCAGAGAAACCGGGATTGACGCTCATCACCAGTACACCATCGACGTCGGTTATGATCTCTGAAAGAAGATTGATGGGGGTATGCGGATTTATGGCAACAAAGGCCTGTGCTCCAAGGTCTTTAACACGATGGACCAACCTGTGGAGATGAAAGGTCGATTCGTAATGGATGGCAACCATATCTGCGCCTTCTTCTATGAAGCGGTCGATGTAATCTTCGGGATTGGTGATCATCAGATGTACACTTATGGGAAGTTTTGTTTCTTTCCTGAGGGCTTTCAGAACGGGAAGTCCAAAGGAAATGTTTGGAACAAAGTGACCATCCATGACATCGAAATGGATCATATCCACGTGCTCCTCCACTCTTTTCACTTCATCGGCCAGTCTTGCAAGGTCACATGCGAGAATTGAAGCTGCTATTTTCGCCATTACTTTTTCCTCCTTCCCAGAAGCTCGTAAAACATCTTCACGTAATTCTCGTATCGACTCTCTGCGATTTCTCCGTTCTCCACGGCTTCTTTCACTCCACAATCCGGTTCATCCACGTGGTTGCAATCTGAGAAGAAACACTGTTTGTCTCCAAATTCCTTGAAGTAGTTTTTCAGTTCCTCGGGTTCTATGTCGCTGATCTCCAGATTTGCGAAGCCCGGAGTATCGACCACATAACCACCGAAATCGAATTTCAAGAGCTGGGCAGTTGTTGTGGTATGTCTTCCTCTCTGGAGTTTCTCTGAAACTTCGCTCACGCGAAGCTTCAAGCCCGGATTTATGGCGTTGAGCAAGCTACTTTTTCCAACTCCGGAGAGTCCGGCCATTGTGCTGATCTTTCCCTTCAGATATTCCTTGAGCTCCTCAATCCCCATTCCAGTTTTCGCACTGGTTTTAACGATTGGATAGAGTTCAGAATAGATCTCTTCCAGTTCTCTCACTTTCTTCAGGTCGGCCTCGTCGTAGAGGTCCATCTTGTTGAAGACCATCACCGTTTCCAGTTCGTTTTTTTCGGCGAGAACAAGAAATTTATCGATTATGTAGGTCGAAGTTTCCGGCATTTTCACTGTCACCACAAGGATCACCTGGTCCACATTTGCAACGTGAGGTTTGGTGAGCAGATTTTTTCTGTGCAGCACGTTCTCTATGACTCCGGATCCTGTTTCATCCGGTGTGTACTCCACCCTGTCTCCAACGTATATCTTGAGGTTCTGCAGACGGAATTTTCCTCTCAGTTTGCAGAGGATTCTTTCACCGGTTTCCTCGTCTTCGACTGTGACCATGTTCGAGTGAAAACTCACCACTATTCCTTTTCTTCTCAAATTCATTCCTCCCCAAGGATGAGGATAACTTCCGTTGCTATGGAACCTTCAGGAGGGTACTGTGCCACCACCGTATCACCCATTCCAAGAAGTAAAATGTGAGAATTGTCTTTCAATTCATCGATCTTCTTACCCACGAAATTTTCCACCAAAAAATAGTTTTCTTTTTCACCTGTATCGATCAGAAGAATTAATTTTCCTTTGTAGATCTGCCCCTCTTCCGGATAGGTTGCGAGAACCCTGTCTTTTTCTGTGCCGAAAGGAAAATAAACGGTTTCGTAATTCCATCCGAGCCTTTTCAGGATCTCTTCTGCAACTGAGAGATTCAGCTGTGAAAGACGAGGCACAATTTTTTTCTGGGGATTTTCGTAATAGAGGTTTACCGTTCTCCCCTTTTTCACCCTTGAACCGGCTCGTGGATAGGTCTCCAACACCGTTTCGGAAGAAGACGTGTCGCAAAACAAACCAGATGCCTTCAGTCTTTCACACGCTTCTGTTCCAGAAAGCCCGACAACATCCGGTACCGTGCTGTACAGATTCTGATAAAGCTTCACTGCGAACAGAAAGAGAAGACCACCAACCGCAATGCCCGTTAATATTCCGAGAAACACCTTCATGATGTTGATTTTATTCTCTTCAGCCTCAGCTGACCACAGGCCGCTTCGATGTCGCTACCTTTTTCCCGTCTGATTTCTGCTTCGATTCCGTTTTCCAACAGTATCCTCTTGAAGGCCAAAAGTCGTTCTCGCGATGGTTTTTTTAGGTCTTCCGCCGTTGGATTCACGGGGATCAGATTCACGAAGATTTTCATGTTCTTCAAGATTTCGGCCAGTTTCTTTGCGTCGCTTATTTCATCGTTTATGCCCCTTATGAGCACGTATTCTATAGTTACACGGTTTCCCGTCTTTCTCTGATAGATCTTCACCGCATTCAGGATCTCTTCGATGGAGTACTTTTTGTTCAAGGGAACGAGCTGATCTCTCTTGAAGTTCGTCGGTGCGTGGAGTGAAAGAGCGAGCTTCACATCGAGCCCCTCTTCAGCCAGCTGGATTATTCTGTCCGGGATTCCAACTGTCGAAATCGTGATCCTCCTGATACCTATGTTTCCCATCTTTTTGTGGTTCAGTATTCTTATACTTTTTATTGTGTTTTCATAGTTCAGAAGAGGTTCTCCCATTCCCATGTACACAACGTTTCCTATTTTTTTCTTCTCTTCTCTTTCCATGGAAAGGATCTGTGCTACTATTTCTCCTGTGGTCAGATTTCTGACAAATCCGCTCATTCCTGTGGCACAAAAGATGCATTTCACAGGACATCCGACCTGGGTTGAGATGCAGGCCGTTATTCTGTCCGGATGGAAAAGCATCACAGATTCTATTGTGTTCCCGTCCTCGAGTTCCCAGAGGAATTTGGTGGTACCATCTATTCTGGAAACCTTCTTGTCGAGGAGTTTCAAGAAAGGAATGGAGAAGTGCTCTTTCAAAAGAGCACGGTGCTGTTTTGAAAGGTTTGTCATCTCATCGAAGTTGTTCACTTTTTTGTTGAACACCCAGTCCAGAATCTGATCTGCCCTGTAGCGCTCGAGACCCAGGCTCGTGACTTCGGCTACCAGTTCTTCGTAAGAAAGATCGAGTAGATTCTTCAAGTCAACACCTCCCAGTTTGAAATTATACTATAGAGTCTAAGGAGGGATATCTTTGGACAAAATCTTTGAATCTCTTTACAAAGCAGGCTGTGACGTGAGGATGTTCGAAAAACTTTCCTGCCACACCAGCATAAAAATCGGTGGAAGGGTGAAATATCTTGTCCTTCCAAACGATGTTTTTTCCTTAGAACGAGCCATCACCGTTCTGAAGGATTTTCCGTTTCAAATAATGGGACTCGGTACGAACCTTCTGGTTCAAGATGAAGATCTGGATATCGCAGTGTTGAAAACAGAAAGGTTGAATCAAATTGAAATAAAGGGAGAGAAGGTACTGGTAGAAAGTGGAACTCCCCTGAAGAGGCTCTGTCTATTTTTGATGGAAGCGGAACTCGGAGGGCTGGAGTTCGCGTACGGGATACCGGGGAGCGTGGGGGGAGCTATCTTTATGAACGCGGGGGCGTACGGTGGAGAGATCGGAGAGTTCATCGAAGCAGTCGAGGTTTTAAAAGATGGAAGAAAAATTTGGCTTTCGAAGAACGAGATTTTTTTCGGCTACAGAGACAGTACGTTCAAAAGGGAGAAATTAATCATAACACGTGCGATGATGAGTTTCAAAAAAGAAAAGAAGGAAACTATAAAAGCGAAGATGGAGGATTACATGAGGAGGCGTTTGGAGAAACAACCCCTTGACCTTCCAAGTGCGGGAAGCGTTTTCAAGAGACCAAGAGAGGATTTCTACGTGGGAAAGGCCATAGAATCCTTAGGGTTGAAGGGTTACAGAATTGGAGGAGCTCAGATATCGGAAAAACACGCGGGATTCATTGTGAATACAGGAAGTGCTACTTTCGATGACGTGATGAAACTCATTGAGTTTGTGAGAAAAAAGGTGAAAGAGAAATACGGTGTGGAGTTGGAAACGGAGGTTGAAATTTGGTGGAATGGAAGACAGTGGTGAAAACCCACACGGAAAGAATCAACGTTAAAAGATCAGAGTTCTATGCCACCATATTTCCGATAACGAATGAAAAAGACTTTCGTGAGAAGTTGAAAGAAGTTTCGAAAAGGGATGCCACTCACAACTGCTGGGCTTACAGAATTTTCTCTCCGAACGGTATCCTTGAACACAGTTCGGACGACGGTGAGCCGAGCGGAACGGCGGGCAGACCAATCCTCGGGGTTCTAAAAAAATACGATCTTATGAACACAGCGATCGTTGTCACAAGATATTTCGGTGGAGTGAAACTGGGTGTTCGTGGGCTCATAGAAGCTTACTCTTCAGCTGCTGAGATGGCGGTCAAGGGGGCGGAGTTGAGAAAGCTGAGGCTCATGAAAGAATTCGAAGTGGAGGTAGATTATCAGGAATTGAACAACGTGTTCAGAATTGTGGAGATGATGGATTTGGAGCTTGTTGAGATGGACTATACAGAAAGGGGTGCAAAGATCCTGCTCCGAGGTCTTGAAGTACCTGAAAACCTGGTTATAAAAACGATTCGTGATGTGTTAATATAATCACGAAGGGGGGAAAACAAATGAAAGAACTGGAGGATCTCGAAAGGATTCTCGATACAATGATAGAAGATTACAGAAAGCTGAAAGAAGAAAACAGAGAACTGTGGTCGAAGGTGAAACAGTTGAATGAAAGGATACTTCACTTAGAAAAGGAGAAGGAGCAGCTGGAAAAGACCATCGAGCAACACAAAAGGTCCCTGAACACGCTTGTGGAGAAAATTCAGCGTTTTCTCTCCCTCACAACCGATCAGGGGATGATACAGGATGAGGAAGAAAATAAGCGTTAGACTTGGAAAGAAAGTGTACAATCTCGTTACTGATGAGGATCTGGAGATAGTCAATCAAACCATAGAGAAAATAGAAAAAGACTTCAAGCGGTATGAAGAATTCATCGACGAAGTGGGGATAGATAACATCCTGTTCGTCATGTTGGCCAACACTGTGCTCGAAAATGTGAAAATGAGTGAGAGGATTAAAAATCTGAAGAAAAAACTCTCTCAAGCACTCAGGGAAGGTGATCAGGAACCTTGAAAAGAATAGTCGTTGTGTCCGGGCTTTCGGGAGCAGGTAAAACCACCGCGATGGGTTTTCTGGAGGATCTGGGGTATTTTTGTGTTGATAACGTTCCCGGTAACATACTGGAGGAACTTTTGAAGCTTTTCATGAGTTCCGACCTCGAAAAGATGGCGATGGCCATTGATGTGCGAAGCGAACACCTCGGAGATCCCATATCAGCGGTTGAAAGAATAAAAGAAAAGACAAACACTCTGGTGATTTTTTTGGAAGCATCCACGGAAGAACTTTTGAGGAGATACGCTCTAACGAGAAGAAGGCATCCTCTTCAGAAGGACGGAATAGGGCTGGAAGATGCCATAGAGAAGGAGAGGAAAATCCTGTCTCGTATAAAGGAAATTGCGGACGTTGTGATAGATACAACCAGCATGAACACACATCAACTGCGCGAAACTCTGACGCACTTTCTCGTGAACCAGTCCGGTGGAACCTCTGTCAGAATAATGAGTTTCGGATTCAAACACGGAATCCCAATGGACGCGGATTTCGTTTTTGATGCTCGTTTTCTCCCGAACCCACACTACGTACCGGAACTTTCTTCAAAGACGGGTTTGGATAGCAAGGTAGAAGCGTACTTTAAAAATTATCCGGTGGTGGAAGAGTTCATCGAAAAGATTTATGAAGTACTAAAGGTGGCGATAGAAGAGTACCAGAGAACTGGAAGAAGGATAGTCACTGTGGGAATAGGATGTACCGGTGGCAAGCATAGATCCGTGTATATCGCACACAGACTGAAAGAAATGTTGGAAAAAGAAGGTTTTACAGTCATTGAGAAGCACAGGGACATAGAGAAGGTGTGAACGGTGAAGGTGGTTGCTGTAGGTGGAGGGACGGGACTTTCCACTCTTTTGAAAGGCTTGAAAAACATCGATTCTTTTGAAATAACCGCTGTTGTCTCAGTTACGGACGAAGGGGGAAGCTCTGGAAAGTTAAGAAAAGAACTGAACGTGCCACCTCCAGGCGATGTGAGAAACAACATCGTGGCTCTGGCAAAAGATGAGGATCTTCTTGCGAAGCTTATGTGCTACCGCTTCAGCGAGGGGTCTTTAAAGGGACACAGCCTGGGAAACCTGATAATAGCGGCTCTTACCAAGATCGAAGGAAGTTTTTCGGAGGCCATAAGGATCTTGGAGAGGGTGCTCGCTATAAAAGGGAGAGTCCTACCCGTAAGCGAAGATCACGCAAGACTTGTGGCAAGGTTCGAAGACGGAGAAGAGGTGATCGGTGAAACGAACATCGTCAGAAGAGGTGGAAAAATAGTCGAAGTCAGGCTGGATAGACCGATCGATGCACTTCCTGAAGTCCTCGAGGCGATTGAAAGGGCCGATATCATCATCTTTGGTCCAGGGAGTCTCTACACGAGTATCATCACAAACGTTCTCGTAAACGGTGTGAAGGATGCGATAAAAAGATCAAGAGCGAAGAAAATATACGTGTGTAACCTCATGACCCAGCCAGGTGAAACAACAGGATACAGGGTTTCGGACCACGTCAAAGAACTCGAAAGGTACCTGGAGCAAAACGTGGATTTCGTGCTGGTGAACACCCGCAAGCCCTCTGAAGAGGTGCTCGAAAGGTATAGAAAAGAGGGAAGCGATTTCGTGGAGATCGACGCTGAAAACATACAGAACACCATTTTAGCAGAGCCTTTTCTTATAGAGGTAGTAGATCCTTCAGATGGTCAAAGAAAGATAAGACACGACTCTGTGAAGCTGGCGGATGTGATAGAGAGAATTTCGAGGTGGTGAGCCTCTTGAGGCGAACTTTCTCTGAGGAGATAAAAGAGGAACTCGTGAACGTCCCTTTTGGAAGTCGTGATGAGGTTATAGCGGAACTATTGGGTTTCATAAAAGCGCGAGGTGATCTGGACGTCAAGAGCAGGCATATCGTTTTTTCTTTGCATTCTTTTGCCGCCTCGAGGCGGCTTTTGAATTTAATGAAGTATCTCTCAAAACCCGTTTCGGAGATAATTGTAGAGAAATCACACAACATAAAGAAGAGGTACATAAAAATCACCGCGGAGTATTCGGAAAGTTTCATGGTGATAGAACCGTTCTTCGACGTAGCCCTATTTGTTTCATTTTTGAGAGGGTTGTTTCTCAGCGGAGGATCCATGACGAATCCAAGGTATCATTATCATCTGGAAATCAATCTGTTTGAGGAAGAAACGCTCGCTCTCACAAAGAAAAGTTTGAAAGATTTCTTCAACATAAACGCAGGCATTGTAGAACTCAGGAATACAAGAAAACTTTATATAAAGTCTATAAAGGATATTCTTGTGTTCCTCGAAGCCGTAGGGGTTCAGAGAAAGCTTGAAGAGATAGATCGAATCGTCACTGAAAGAAAAGTGATCGGTGATGTGAACAGAACAGTAAACTTTATAGAAGCGAACGCCATCAGAACGGCCAACAGTACAGCTCGTCAGATACGTGCGATAGAGGTTATAAAAGAGAACATGGGACTCGAAAACTTACCCGAAGATTTGAGAAGAGTCGCCCTGGTTCGATTGAAAAACAAAGAGCTCTCACTCAGAGAGCTGGGGAAAAAGTTGAATCTCACAAAATCTCAAATATACTCGAAACTGAAAAGAATTATCAAAATAGCTGAAAGGTTTGGTGATGTAAAATGAAGTGCCCGTTTTGTGGTTCGATGGACACAAGAGTGCTTGATTCGAGGCCCACTCTCGATGGAACCGCTATCAGGAGACGCAGAGAGTGCTCTTCTTGTGGTAAAAGATTCACCACTTACGAGAGATACGAAGAAGCACCTGTTCTTGTTGTAAAAAAGGATGGCAGGCGGGAGAAGTTTGACAGGGAAAAGATAAAAAATGGTATGATAAAAGCTTGTGAGAAGAGACCTGTCACCTACGAGCAGATCGAGGAAGCTGTGAACAGAATCTGCTTGAAACTCAGAGAAGAAGGATCCTTCGAAGTTGAAACGAAACGAATAGGAGAACTGGTTATGGAGGAATTGAAGAAATTGGACCAGGTTGCTTACGTACGATTCGCTTCAGTCTATCGTGATTTCAGGGAAGTGGATCAATTTTTGGAAATTGTGAAAGAACTAAAAAGAGAGAAGGAGGGCGAAGAACAATGAAGAAAGTTCGTCTCACCCGTGAAGGCTATGAGAAGCTGAAGAAGGAATTGGAAGATCTGAAAAGGAAATTCATGTACGAGATCTCTGAAAGAATAAAAGAAGCGAGGGAACTCGGAGACCTATCGGAAAACTCGGAGTACGAAGCTGCGAAGAACGAACAGGGGCGTGTTGGAAGCAGGATCATGGAGATCGAACAGATTCTGAGCAACGCGGAGATCATAGAAGATTCTGAGGAAAACGATGAAATTACACTGGGAAAATGGGTTGTTATAAGGAACCTGGATACCGGTGAAGAACACAAATTTCGAATCGTCACACCTCAGGAAGCAGACTTTTTCGCTCAAAAGTTGAGCTCCGATTCTCCACTGGG
This sequence comes from Thermotoga sp. Mc24, assembly GCF_000784835.1. Lineage (NCBI taxonomy): Bacteria > Thermotogati > Thermotogota > Thermotogae > Thermotogales > Thermotogaceae > Thermotoga > Thermotoga sp. Mc24. The sequence continues at coordinate 144,040 of NZ_JSFH01000007.1, forward strand.
CAAAAGTCTTCTCGGTAGAAAGGTGGGAGATGTGGTAAAGGTAAAAGCTCCCAGTGGTGTTCAGCGTTATCAGGTGATAGCGGTTATGAACAAGTAACGGAGGTGGTTGTGTGCTGAAAGAGTTCAAAGAACAACGTCTCAATGAGATACAGGAACTTCGTTCTATGGGTATAGAGCCATATCCCTACAAATTCGAAAAAGAACTCACAGCCAGGGAAATAAGAGAAAAGTACGACTATCTCCAAGCTGGAGAAGTTCTTGAATCTGAAAAACTCTCTTTCGCAGGGAGAGTCATGTCGATACGCCACCATGGAAAGACGGCCTTCTTTCACATGAAAGATGACACAGGTCGAATCCAGGCTTACGTAAGGGCAGATTCTGTTGGAAAGGAAAAAATGGATCTCTTCAAAAGACACGTCAAAATAGGTGACTTTATAGGAGTAAGAGGCTTTCCGTTCAAAAGCAAAACCGGAGAGTTGACCATTTACGTTCAAGAATACACGCTTCTGAGTAAGGCTCTACGTCCCTTGCCCGAGAAGTGGCACGGCATAAAAGATAAGGAAATCATATACAGGCAGAGGTACCTCGAACTCATCGTAAGCGACGAGGCTATTGAGAGGTTCAGAAAGCGCTTCAAGGCTGTTCAAGTGATACGGGAATTTCTCAACAGCAGGGAATTCATCGAGGTGGAAACGCCTATCCTCCATTACGTCACAGGTGGTGCGGAAGCGAGACCTTTTGTGACCCACCTAAACGTTTTTGATATAGATATGTATCTGAGAATCGCACCGGAGCTTTACCTGAAGAGGTTGATCATCGGCGGTTTTGAGAAGATATACGAGATAGGAAAGAACTTCAGAAACGAAGGAATATCTTACAAACACAGTCCCGAGTTCACCAGCATAGAAATCTACCAGGCTTACGCGGATTACAACGATATGATGGATCTCACTGAAGAACTGATAGTGGAAGTTGTGAAAAGAACATGCGGCACCTTGAAAATCTCCTACCAGGGCAAGGAGATAGACTTCACACCACCCTGGAAAAGAGTGAGAATGAGAGACTTTCTCAAAGAAAAACTCGGGGTGGACATCCTCGAAGATCCCGATGAAGTGTTGTTGAAGAAGCTCGAAGAATATGGAGTGGAACTGGAAATAAAGAACAGAGCACACCTCATAGATAAACTCAGAGATCTGGTGGAAGAAGAACTGGTGAATCCCACCTTCATAATCGATCATCCTGTGGTGATTTCCCCTCTTGCCAAAAGACACCGAGAGGATCCTAGACTCACGGAAAGGTTCGAACTCATCATATTTGGAAGGGAGATCGCGAACGCGTTCAGTGAGCTGAACGATCCCGTTGATCAATACCAGAGATTTCTCGAACAGGCGAAAATGAGAGAAGAGGGGGACGAAGAAGCACACATGATGGATCTCGATTTTGTGAGGGCCCTCGAGTATGGAATGCCTCCCACGGGAGGACTGGGAATTGGTCTTGACAGGCTCTTCATGTTCATCACGGATTCTCCCACAATAAGGGATGTGATTCCCTTCCCCATTGTGAAACCCAAAAAGTTCGAGGAAGAAGAGGCGGAATTCGAAGGAGGGTTTGAAGAATGAGAAAATGGATGAAAAAGTGGCAAGGGGTCATTATTTGGACGATTGCTATTGCGTTCGTGGCGGGTATGATCTGGTGGTCGGTGTCTATCAACCTCAGAAACACCCAGAACAACGTTAAATACTCCCTCGAACAGAGTCTCGCTTACATCACAAAAGACGGAACGGCTCTGAACGATCCTACCTACTGGCTCATGCCGTGGGAAGTGAACGACTACTACTCCAACCTGTTGAGTTCTTATCAGATCATATCTCTAGATCCACTTTTTGAGGAACCCAGACTCAAAGCTCTGATAGCGGACGTCTTTCTCCAGCAGAAAGTGGTTCTTTACTATGCGGAAAAGAACGACATAAAGCCTTCCAAGAAAGAAATCAACCAGGAAGTGAACAACGTTATCCAAACAATAAAGAACGATCAAAATCAGCTCAACCGGATAGAGAGAACGTACGGAAGTCTTTCGAACTACGAGAAGAACTACCTGGAGCCTCAAATTCGAGTTCAGCTCACCATCAAGAAGGTTCAGGAAAAAGTGGGAGTTGTCACCGAGGATGAAATAAAGAAATATTTCGAGGAAAACAAGGAAGACCTTCAGAAGCAGTACGACAGAGTTGACATAGAAGCTGTGTCGTTCGACAGCAGTTCCACGGCTCAGGGGTTCATTGCAAAAGCAAGTGAGGTGGGTTTCGATGAAGCAGCTTCCAGTATGAATGTTACTGTTCAACCTTTTTCCAACGCTACAAGGGGGATTTTCCCGGATGAAATAGACACGGCTCTGTTCAGTGCCACTCCAGGTTCGATTGTTGGACCGTTCTTTTTCCTCGATCAGTGGTACGTGTTCAGGGTGAAGACTTCCTCGGTTCTCACAGATTTCAACGCCTTCGAGAACAGCGACGCGTACAGTGATGTGAAAACGAAGCTGGAACAGGAAAAATTCCAGAAGTGGTTGGAAGAGTTCATGAAGGAAGAAAATCTATCGTACGCGTTCAACGATCAGGTTCTTGAATACTGGTGGAAGTACTTCAAGAACGAAGAAGACCTCTACGGAAAACTGGCGAACCTTCTCTTCCAGGGAGAAAACCTGGTAACAGAAACATCTGATGAGCTGAAATCTCTCTTCGTCCTTCTCTCCGACAGCAAGATCCAGGAACTCACCAAACAGATAGCCGAATTGACTCAGTACAGAACAGTGCTTGAAAATTCTCAGGAACCAGATGAGGATCTTATAAAGAAGTACGGGAAACTCTCCATTGAAGAAGCCGATGCAAAAAAAGAGGAACTTGAGAAACAGAAAGCAGATGTGGAAAACAAAAAGAAAACAGTTGTGGATTATCTTTACGAGAACTACCCGTCTTCCACGTATGTACTGGAATACGCGTACCGCTTGCACCCCAACGACATCAACATCAGGTACAGCTATTACTCCAATCTTTACAACCAGATCAAACCTTATCTGTCAACTGGAACCTACGATCCGAACCAGATATTTGGGGTTCTTCTCGGTCTCTACACAGTGGCCAATGCAACGGACGCTTCTACCAGCATACGTCTCGACTCTTATTACATGCTCTACGATATGAGCCTTGCACTGAACGATCCCACGTCTGCGAAGTATTACCTTGATGAGATGAAAAAAATCGATCCAAATTTCATGGATTACGAGTCTGCCTACAATCAGGTGGAATCAATTCTCGAAGCCATGAAAGCATCAGAAGAATCTACACCTTCTACATCGACAGGAGAATGAAATGAGCGACTATCTTCTGATAGTTTTTCTGGCAGCAAAGATCGTTCTTTTCTACGTACCTACTTTGAGTTCTTTCAGCGTTTCCGTTGTTTTCAGTACCGCAGGATGGTTGATGTTGCTGCTTCTGGTTTTTAAGGGAGGGCACAAGCTTCTTTACACGGTGCTCTCCCTTATGTTATTCGTTGATTTTTTGTATTTTCAGAACTTCGGAAACCTTCCATCCATTAAGGAAGTAGTTCTGCTTCCTCAAGTGGGAAATCTCGGCGGTGAAATCAAGTACTTCATCGATTTGTACTCTCTTCTCTTTGTGGCAGATCTTCCTTTTGTGTGGTTCTTCTTCAAAGAAAACACGAAGCGAACGTTTTCTCTGTCATCGCTTTTTGTCCTGGTTCTGTCTTTCACCTTTCTCGGTGCCGTCCACACCTCTCAGAATCTGCAGTCGAAGTTTGTCTTCAACAGATACGGTGTTTTTGATTATCACGTTCAGGACATCATCAATCTCTTTGTGAACAAGAAAGAAGAAAACAACGATTTGGCGGTTTCTTCCGTTAGAAGTGAAACAGCTGAACCCTCTCAAAAAATCCTCTTTGGAATAGGAAAAGGAAAAAACGTGATAGTCGTTCAGATGGAATCGCTGCAGAATTTCGTGATCGGTCTTGAAGTGAACGGGCAAGAGATCACGCCGAACATAAATTCATTTTTGAGAGACTCCGGAACCGTCTATTTCTCGAACTGCTACCAGCAGGTGGGGAGCGGGAACACAGCCGACGCCGAGTTTGTTGTGAACACCTCTCTTCACACACTGGGAGACAGTGTGGTCTATGAAGAGTACCCCGTGATAAACCTTCCTGCTTTGCCCAGAATTATGAAACAAAACGGCTATCACACAATAGCGTTTCATGGAAACGTTGGCTGGTTCTGGAACAGAGAAGAGGTTTACAAACACATCGGTTTTGACGAATTCGTGAGTCTTGAGGATTTCCAGCAAGATGAGGTTTTCGGGATGGGACTGGCAGATGTTTCTTTCTTCAAGCAGGCTGTTCAGAAACTGCGAAACTATCCACAACCCTTCTACGCTTTTTTGATAACTATATCCAGTCACACTCCCTTTGTTATTCCTGAAGAGCACAGAAAACTCGAACTTCCTGAAGACATATCAGATACCATCGTTGGACACTATCTGCAGGCTATACATTACGCCGATGAAGCGTTCGGTGTTTTTCTTGATGAATTGAAACGAGCTGGCCTCTACGAAAACTCTGTGATCGTTCTCTACGGTGACCACGCGGGCCTGTATCCATTCAACAGGGAAGTCAAAACGAAGATACCCGAGATCCTGGATAGAGAATTTTCTTTCGAAATCGCCCTCAACATTCCCTTTGCTATCCACATCCCTGGAAAGAACATTCGTAGAGTGGTCAACATCCCTGGAGGACAGATAGACTTTCTTCCCACGATCCTGAATGTGATGGGAATAAATTACAGAGAAGGTTTCTTCATGGGGCAGGATCTTCTGAACGCGAAACATGGTTTTGCTGCTTTGAGATATCACGTTCCGGACGGATCTTTCATAGACGACAACCGAGTGTTCATTGTCTCATGGGACGGTAGACTGGATAAGAGTTTGGCTGTCGACAGAAAAAATGGTACTCCTCAAAGGTACGTGGAGTTTTTAGATGGCTATGTAAAGGCCATACAGCAAATAGAGGCTTCCAGATACTTCATCCTCAGAAACTGTCAGCCTCTGCAGAAGGTCGCCAAGGATCAGACCTCCTCGAGGTGAAGTATCACTCTGTCGTCTTCGAATTCCAATCTCGATACGATCAGATCCTCGAGAAATCTCGCTATCTTTTTGGGGTAGATGTGAATCTCGTTCCCGTGAACTTCCAGTCCTTCTCGCTCTATTCTGCTTTTCAGCATTTCCATTAGGAAAGAGGGCACCCCTACTTTCAGAATGATAGGATCATCGGGCGTTTTTTGCGTTGATACGACTTTGACCTTCACCGACAGGGAAAAAGGAAAGGAACCGTGTTTCAGTTTCACCTTAAGGTTTTCATCCTCTTTGGAGAGTGAGAATTGAGAAAGTCCTTCGGTGCTTTTTAAAACGATCTTCTCGATTGTGGAGTAATTGGCCTCTAACCTGAGCATTCGACCCCCTCCTATACAATGTTTTTCTGAAACTCTCTCTTGAGGTGTTTCACTGTGAACCTTCCCCAGTTGAAGGTGATGAAAGCCGATGTGGCGTTTCCAAGAACGATGCCCCACCAAACTCCCACAAGTCCGATTCTCAGAACGAAGACGAACAGCCACGAAAAAACAACCTGCATAATCACAGTTCTCATAATGGTGACAATCAGACTTTTGAATCCCTGCCCCACTCCTTGAAACATGGAGGAAGTGAACATTCCAAAGGGAACACCCGGAAGAAAAAGACTCAGGATTCTAAGAGCTTTCACCAGATCGTTGTACAACCTCTCACCTTCTTGGGAATAGGTAAACAGCTTTGCAATGTATGGAGCAAAAATTAAAATCGCGACCATCACTGTCAGTCCCACAAAAAATCCGAGTTTCACAGCGTAGAGATGTGCCGTTTCGAGTTTCTCTCCGTTTCTTTCACCAAATGCGGCTCCTGTTACGGATGTAACTGCCATGGCCATACCAATGAGCGGAACCGTCCCAAAATTTATGACACGCCACGCGCTCGTGAAAATCGCCACCCCGTAGTCTCCTCCTGCTTTCACTGCGAATACATTGAGCACGTAGATCGCCACCGACATCGAAGCTTGTGCCAGCGAAGCCGGAATACCGATCTTCAGTATTCTCTTCAAGATTTCTCCGTCCCATTTCAGGTGGAAAGATACGTACGTGTCCTTCTTGAAAAACATCCAGTACGCGATCAGAAAGGAAGAAATAGCAATTGATACCACGGTGGCGTACGCTGCTCCTCTGACACCCATACCGAAAACGTATATGAACACAGGATCCAGACCTATGTTCAAAAGAGAACCTATTGTTATTGCTATCATCGCTCTTTTCGCGTCTCCCTCACCTCTGAAAACACCATTCGCTACGTTGTTGAACATGATGAGAGGTATGAAATACACGAGAATGACCGAATACTCGAGAGCCAGCCTGAGAGTTTCTCCCTGGGCCCCAGCGAAACTGAGAATACCAGAGATGAAGGGAAGGATAACCGCAACACTCAAAAAACCAATAACGAATGAAAGTAGGATGGAAACTGAAGCTGCGGTATCTGCTCCTTCTTTGTCTCTTTCGCCGATCTTTTGGGACACCACCGAACTCGCTCCGACCCCTATACCTGCGGCGAGGGAGATGATCACCATGAACACAGGGAAGAACAATCCTATCGCTGCCAGCGCGTAAGGTCCCAGTCCCGCGACCCAGATACCATCGGCCAGGTTGTAGATTGTCTGAACCAGCATGGCGAGCATCATTGGAATTGAAAGTTTCACTATGGCTTTTCTGGGATCTCCTCTCAGAAGCTTTATTCCGCTGGTTTCTCTTTCCAAAACCGATCACCTCCTGTTAAAGATTCTATCATCGAACCAGTGTTAGAATAGTTAAAAAGGAGGGATGAACGTGAAAATTTTCCTTTTTGATTACGACGGCACGTTGGCAGAAGACAACGGATTCGCAGAGGAATATTTTAAGAAGCTTATTTCTTTCTCTAAAGATAGAGGTGTTTCGATCTCGCCGGAGTTGGTTCTTGGTTGTGTGGAGGGAATAACCAGGAATCCAGATGGATCGACCAATCTGGAGAGATACATGAAATGCCTTGAAAAGAAAACGTCACGAAGTGCAGAGAAATGGAAAGAACTCTTCATGGAGTTTTACGAAAGCGAGCTTTTCGATTCGCTCAAAGATACTGTCAAACCCGTGAAAGAGACAGTGGGGCTTTTGAAAGAGAAGAAAAAAGAGGGAAAAGTTGTTCTGGCAACGAATCCTGTCTTTCCAAGGATCGCCATTTTGAAGCGACTGAACTGGATTGGATTGTCGGAAGATGATTTTCATCTGATAACTGATATGGAGAGCTTCCATTTTTGCAAGCCAGACCCGAGGTACTACCTCGAGATATGTGAAAAGATGGGTGCTTCTCCGGAAGACTGTGTTATGTACGGGGACGACGAATTGAACGATGGAGCGTGCGAAAAGATAGGAATAAAATTCATCAAAATCCGCTGAAGTAGTCTATGGCAATCTTCAAAATTTCAGGATCCCACTGGAGACCTTCGTTTTTGCGGAGAATTTCGAGGGCTGTTTTTCTATCCATGGCTTTTCTGTACGGTCTGTCGCTTGTCATTGCGTCGAACGCGTCAGCTACAGCGATGATCCTCGATTCCAACGGTATTTCTTCCCCGCGAAGTCCATCCGGGTATCCCTGACCACTGTACCATTCATGGTGATGCCTCACTATCTTCGCTATATCAGAGAAGTCTTCGATTTTGCTGATCAGTTTTTCACCGAGTTCCGGATGCTTTTTCACTTCTTCGTACTCTTCTTTTGTGAGCTTGGAAGTTTTGTTTAGAACGGCGCTTTTGACACCTATCTTTCCTATGTCGTGGAGAACGGCGGCTATTCTGATTCTCTCCACCACATGATTGGGGAGACCCATCCTTCTGGCTATTTCCTGTGAATAATCGGCGACTCTCATGCTGTGTCCGCTGGTGTAGGGATCTTTCAGCTCCACCGCATATGAGAACGCTTCTATTGTTTGGAAAAAAGTTTTTCGGAGTTTTCTGTAGAGACTCAAACGCGAGAAGAAGATCGCCAAGATTCTTGCCATCATTTTGAGGGATGAGAGCTCGTATTCGGTGATTTCCGAGTCCTTTTCGATTTCGAGGACGAGAGGTGTGTTTTCGTACTCGAAGAAAATGGCAGCTGCAGATCGTGTTCTTCCGTTTGAGACATCGTAAAACTCTGGAAAATCCCTCACATCGTTTACGAAGAGATCCTTCTTTGTTTCAAAAGCCTTTACTACGATTCCTTTTCTGAGATTGACCATTTCAACCTGACCGTCCCTCAAAAAGAAGGTTTTTATTTCTCTGCCTTCGAGAAAAGAAACGGACGATAGAACGATTCCGGGGAACATGTCCTTCAGATAGTGTAGTATCTTCTCTATGAGTTCTGTTCTTCTTGAAACGTTTAAAACCTCTTCCAGAGAACTGATCATATTGGATAGTGTGTTTCTGTTTCTCATAACCTCAAGATACGAATCGTGGGCGTTCAGAAGAAAGAGAGAAAAGTTCAGAACGGAATTCAGGAACAACTCTTCGTCTTTTTCGAGTTCTCTACTGACGAAGATTTTGGCGGATGTCTTTCCGGCTTCTTTGTAAAGCAGATTCTCTGTGAACTCACCGACAACGATGGTTCTCTGCGAGTTTTTCAATTCGAGTCCTGAGAGTGGTTCTACAAGTTTTTTCACGTCGTAAAAAATCCTCTCAAGAGTGGGAACAGGATCGACTTCAAGATCCATTTCTCCCATGGTTTCCATGATTCTGGCCAGCTGGGTGGAGAGAACCTGAAGACTTTCGTAAGAGGCTTCCAGCTCCTGATTCACGGCTGTGAGTTGCTGGTTTAACGCTGTAAGTTCCTGATTCATGGCAGACATTTCTTCACTTTTTTCGTTCATCTCATTTTTCAAATTTCTAAACCACTTGCGTCTGAACAGGGAAAGAAGCAAAACAAAAACAAAACAGGGGTAAGCGAGAGACAGTAAATTACCATTGAGAATTTCTAAGAAAGAGAAACTGGAAAGGAGAACAATCATGGAAATCTCAAGGAAATTGATGAGTTTTTCCATTTTTTCTGTCACTTCAGTAACCAACCTCCTGTGATGCCTTAATGAATATTTTTCAACAGGAGACACGACTGGAACAAAACGTTTTCAATCCTTCCATCAACACGTCGATGGCCCTGGAAAGGAGATCCTTCTCAATCACGCACGCGATTCTTATCTCTTTTTCCCCGAGCCCGGGAGTCAAATAGAATCCTCTCAGAGGAGCAACCATGGTTGTTTCACCGTTCATGTTGAAATCCGTCAGCATCCATCTTGCGAATTCTTCCGCATCCTCCACAGGAAGTTCCACGGCTATGTAGAAGGCACCCGAAGGTTTAGTGAATCGTTTTAAGCCATGTTCTTCGAGTTTTCTCGATACTGTTTCGACCCTTTCCCGGTACGTCTCCCTCACGAAATCAAAAAAGGAATCGTCAAGGTTCAGCAAACCAACAGACCCGATTTGTTCTAACAGAGGTGGAGCGAGTCTTCCTTGAGCCAGTTTCATAGCGTGTGTTATCACTTCTTCGTTTCTAGTGATCAAACATCCCACTCTCGCACCACAGGCGCTGAACTTCTTCGAAACGCTGTCTATCACTATGACTCTGTCACTTTCAATGCTGAGGGCACTTGCGAATTCTCCCTGAAACACAATTTCACTGTACACCTCATCAACGATCAGAAAGAGTCCGTACCTTTCCGCTATATCTCCGAGATAATTAATCTCATCTTTTCCATAAACCACACCGGTAGGATTGCAGGGGTTTGAGAGTACTATTCCTTTCGTCCTTTCGTTTATGAAGCTTTCGATGTTTTTAGGAATGGTGAATCCTTCTTCCATTTTCCTTGTTACGGGGATCAATCTTACACCGGCGATCTTTGCGAAAGCATTGTAATTCGCGTAGAATGGTTCCAGAACGAGGATCTCGTCACCAGGATTTGCTATCACAGCGAATGAAAAAAGAATGGCTTCGCTTCCACCGTTTGTCACCAAAACGTTTTCTGGTTTCACATCTACTTTCTGTCTTCTTCTGTAGTAAGATGCGAAGGCTTCTCTCAATTCCCAGATCCCCGCAGAGTGCGAGTAGTACACCACTTCTGGCTTATTCTTGTAGATGTACTCAAAAAACACCTCGGGAGTTTTCAGATCGGGCTGTCCTATGTTCAAATGGTGTATTCTTATTCCTCGCTTTTTTGCCATTTCAGCGAAAGGGACCAGTTTTCTGATGGGGCTTTCTTCGGTCAGCAGAACTCGTTCAGAAAACATACCCATCACCTCTTGTCAACCTGAAGGATATAGAACTTCAGATACTGCGTTTCAGGAACGTTCATGAGAACGGGATGATCTGGAGGTTGTCCTCCTCTTCTCAAAACGGTCAAACTCGTTTTCGTATCAAAGGATGCATCCAGAAGGATTTCTCTGAACAACTCTTCAGAAACTATCTGAGTACAGGAGGAAGTCGCGAGAACACCTGGTTTTTTCAGTATCCTCATCGCTCTCAGGTTTATCTCCTTGTATCCTCTCTTCGCACTTTCCAGATTGCTCGAACTCTTCGCGAAAGAGGGAGGGTCGAGGACCACGAGATCGTACTTTCGTCCTTCTCTGTCGAAACTTTTAAGAATATCGAAAGCGTTCCCCGGAAGCAGATCGTACCTGCCGCTGTCAAAACCGTTCAGTTTCAGAATCTCTCTGGCAACTTCGAGAGCCCTCTCCGAATAGTCAACGAGGGTAACGTGTTTCGCTCCTCCTTTGAGGAGATGCACCGCGAAGTTTCCAGTGTAAGAAAACGCGTCCAGACAGACTTTCTCTTCGGCCAGATCCATCACCATTTTGGCATTTTCCCTCTGGTCCAAGAAGAAACCCGTTTTCTGCCCTCTGGTATCAGCAAGGAATTTGAGGCCGTTCATCTCGAACTCTATCAGTTCAGGACCTTCACCATAGATCCATCCCGATCGATTTTCAAGTCCTTCTTTCTCCCTGAAAGTGCCCTCGGATTTCTCGTATATTCCCTTCGGTTCGAATATCTCGATGAGACTATCCAAGATCCACTCTTTCATCTTCTCCATTCCCAGAGTCGTTATTTGAAAAACCAGATAATCTCCAAAGAGATCGACTATGAGACCCGGCAGAAAGTCTCCCTCGCTGTGCACGACTCGGAAGGCCGTTGTTTCTTTCACAAGCTTTCTCTTTCTCTTCAAAGCGCTCTCTATCCTGTCCTTTATGAAGTTTCGATCGATGACCTCGTTGTTCCAGGCAAGGATTCTCACCCTGATCTTTGAATTGTCGTTTATGTAACCCTTTCCGAAGAAAGAACCATCTGGTCTGAAAACATCCACAACACTTCCGTTTTCATACTCCCCTTCAACTTTTAGAATCTCGTTGTAGAAAATCCATAGGTGACCACCTGAGATTCTTCGATTTATACTCTTCAGAAACACTTTTGCCAACTACAACCACCCCATTCCGTACGATATGAGAAAGAGAATGTATCCTCCAAGGGCGAGGAAAGGTCCGAACGGTATACGCGTTTTTATATCCATTTTACCTTTTCCTTTGATGAGTGCATAGAGTATCCCAGAAATTGAAGCAATCAAGATGGCAAAAATGGAAGGAACTGGTGAGAGGAGGAAGCCTATTCCCATCGCAAGAATCACATCACCTGTTCCCAGGCCGTCTCTGTACATTACTTTCAAAACCAAAAATATGGTTGTCACAATGAGAAAAGAGATCAAATGTTCCAGAAAGGAGGTTCTCAAGGCCACCACAAAGGAAAAGATCAGAACGGTAAAGTTCAGGTAATCCGGAATCAGGAACGTTTCAAAGTCTATGAGTGATATCGCGATGAGGGCAGAAACGATCACACACGAAGATACGAACAGCAGGGGATCTTTTATGAGGGCGCGATTTATCAGAAACAAAACCCCTGTTGAGAACTCCACGACAGGGTATCTGATCGGGATTTTCCATCCACAATACCGGCATTTCCCTTTCAGCAGAATGTAGCTGACAACGGGAATGTTGTCGTACCACTCTATTTTCCTCTTACAGCTGGGACAGAATGAATGAGGAGGATCCCATAATTTGAGATCCTCCTTCGTGGATCTGTATATGACAACGTTCAAAAAGCTTCCGACTGTGATGCCTATCACGAACGTCAGGAGATTCCACAAGCCTGTTTTTCCTCCTCTGTGAGAAGTTCGTCCAGTACCTCTTTTTTTCCATAATAATACCAGAAATTGTTCTGCCCAATATCCTCAAGGATTTCTCTGGCTTTATCGATCTGACCGAGTTTCACGTAGGGAACCACGAGGAGCAACCGTGCCAGAGTGTTCAAAGGAGAAGATTCCACGATCTTTTCGAGCTCTTCAGCAACTTCTTTGTATTTTCCGTGTTTCAGCATCACGCGAGCCCATGGTTCTACTTCTGTGGGATACTTGGGTTTACAGTTCATGATCTTTTCTTCCATTTCTTTTGCCTTTTCTTCGTTGCCTAGATCTCTATAAAGCTGAGAAAGCTGGTAGAGGGCAGGTATGTTGTCTGGATCTATTTTCAAAAGACGTTCCAGTGTTTTTGCGGCGAGATCTTTGCGGTTTATCTCATGGTACGCTTCTGTGATCATGAAATATGTGATCTTGTCGTTTGGGTTGTATTCCAGTTCTCTTTCCCAGTAATGAATTGCTTTTTCATAATCACCCAAGTTATAATGGGCTTCCCCAAGGGAGGCGTACGCCTGTACCAGCCAGGGATCTATCTCCACGGCTTTATCGAGGTATTTTATTCCCTCTTCTATCTTGCCTTGCTCGACTAGAAGAGAACCTTTCAGTTCATAGGCTGGAGCGTAGTTTTCATCTATGTCGAGCATGAACTTTATGATATCGTGTGCTGTATCGTAAAAGTTACGATCAGCGTATTCCAGTGCAAGATCGTACAGACCTTTGAGAGAAACATTTTTAAAATCTTTTGGGCTTATGTTCTCTTCCCTGAGCCATTCCTGAAATTCGGGAAAGATGAGAGGTTCATAAACGGTCTCATCGAGATGAACTACTTTCTCCAGTATTTCACAGGTTTGTACTTCTTTCATTATGTTCTCTTTTTTCTTCATGTCTTCTTTTAAGGGTTCCCAGTCTCCTTCGTAAAGGAGATCTCTGAGGGCCACAACGAAAGGCGTCGAAGTGGTGATCTCCAGCTTTTCTCCAGATAAAACGAGCGTTATTATGTGTTCCGCCATCAGCCATCCCTCCTGAAACTTGCGGTTCATATTCATTTTACATCATGAAACAGAAAACGGCAAATTTTGTGTTTCTTCTGCTAAAATCTTATCCGGAGGTGGAAAAGTTGAGAGTTTACATAGTGAGATACTCTGAGATAGGTCTCAAAGGAAAAAACAGAAAAGATTTTGAAGAGATTCTCAGAAGAAACATCGAGAGGGTCACCGGAATGAAGGTGAAGAGACAGTGGGGAAGGTTTCTCATTCCGATAGATGAGAACGTAACACTCGACGATAAGCTGAAAAAAATCTTTGGGATTCAAAATTTCAGCAAAGGATTCTTAGTGAGTCACGATTTCGAGGAAGTGAAGAAATATTCACTCATTGCGGTGAAAGAAAAGCTGGAAAAAAGAAATTACAGAACTTTCAAGGTACAGGCCAAGAAAGCCTACAAGGAGTACGAAAAAGGCGTGTACGAAATAAACAGCGAACTCGGTGCTTTGATACTCAAGAACTTCAAGGAACTTTCCGTTGATGTACACAATCCGGATTTTGTTCTCGGGGTGGAAGTGAGACCAGAAGGGGTTCTGATTTTCACGGACAGGGTGGAGTGCTACGGTGGACTCCCTGTGGGAACGGGAGGAAAAGCGGTCCTTCTTCTCTCTGGAGGGATAGACAGCCCGGTGGCAGGCTGGTACGCTCTGAAAAGAGGAGTTCTAATAGAGTCTGTCACGTTTGTGTCTCCTCCGTTCACATCGGAGGGGGCCGTGGAAAAAGTGAGAGATATATTGAGAGTTCTCAGAGAGTTCAGTGGAGGTCATCCCTTGAGATTGCACATCGTGAATCTCACAAAGTTGCAGCTTGAGATCAAAAAGAAGGTACCTGATAAATACTCGTTGATCATGTACAGAAGGTCCATGTTCAGGATAGCGGAAAAAATAGCAGAAGAAACCGACGCTATTGCTTTTTACACGGGAGAGAACATAGGTCAGGTTGCGAGCCAGACACTGGAAAACCTCTGGTCCATAGAGAGCGTGACCACAAGACCCGTGATAAGGCCTCTTTCTGGTTTTGACAAAACAGAAATCGTCGAAAAGGCGAAGGAAATTGGGACCTACGAGATCTCTATAAAGCCTTACCAGGACAGTTGTGTTTTCTTTGCTCCGAAAAATCCTGCAACGAGATCCCATCCCTCGATCCTCGAGAAGCTGGAACATCAGATTCCTGATCTACCTGCTCTCGAAGAAGAAGCGTTCATCTCCAGAAAAGTCGAGGTGATAGAGTGAGAAAAATCAAAGATCTTCTGCTGACACTGTACTTCTACTTCATAGCCACCGTATACATTGTTTTTTACGGAGGATACGTGCTTTTCAGATCATTTTTAATGAGAGATCGTGAAAAAGCCAGAAAGTACGTTTTGAAGGAGATAGAAAAATTCGGCAAAAGAGCCTTCACTTGGCTTTTTTCTGATGTGATAGTTGAAGGCAGAGAAAACATTCCAAAGGACAAGAATTTCGTGGTGGCTGCGAATCATCAGAGTCTCATGGACATCCCGTTGATTCTCGGCTTCGTTGCCACAGGCGCATTCATAGCGAAGGAAGAACTGAGAAAAATTCCAGGGGTGAACTGGTACATAAGATATCTGAACGGTGTGTTTCTTGACAGGAAAAATCCGAGAAGAGCGGTGAGAGCTCTCAGGGAAGCTATTGAAAAGCTCAAAAGTGGTGTTACCTTCATCGTCTTTCCGGAGGGAACAAGATCACCGGACGGAAGGGTTCTTCCTTTCAAAAAGGACAGCCTCATGATCGCTATGAAAACCGGTGTTCCAGTTCTTCCCGTTTCCATCTGGGGAACTTATCTGCTGATTCCAAAAGGAAGATGGACGTTCACCCCCGGAAAAGTCTTTCTCAAGATACACGAGCCGATCGATCCGAAAAAATTTTCGAGCGAGGAAGAACTCAGAAAATACGTGGAAGAGGTTGTGAAAAGGGGTGTTGAAGAGTTAGAAACGAGGTGGTCGAAATGAAGGTTTATTTTGACAACAACGCGACGACGAGGGTGGACGATCGGGTTCTCGAAGAGATGATCGTTTTCTACCGCGAAAAGTATGGAAATCCCAATTCCGCACACGGCATGGGTATAGAAGTCAATTTGCACATGGAAAAAGCAAGAGAAAAGGTGGCGAAAATACTCGGTGTCTCACCCTCAGAAATATTCTTCACCTCCTGTGCGACGGAGTCGATAAACTGGGTCCTCAAAACAGTCGCTGAGACATTTGAGAAAAGAAAAAGAACCATCATCACCACTCCCGTAGAACACAAAGCGGTTCTTGAAACAGTGAAATATCTCTCGATGAAGGGTTTCAAGGTGAAGTACGTTCCCGTTGACTCCAGGGGTGTTGTGAAACTGGAAGAACTGGAAAAGCTCGTAGATGAGGATACGTTCCTCGTCAGTATCATGGCTGCGAACAACGAGGTGGGTACCATCCAGCCTGTTGAAGATGTGGTCAGGATAGTGAAAAAAAAGAACAGAGAAATTCTTGTTCATGTCGATGCCGTTCAGACGATTGGGAAGATCCCGTTCTCCCTCGAGAGACTGGGAGTGGACTACGCGAGTTTCAGCGCGCACAAATTTCACGGACCGAAAGGCGTTGGAATAACATACGTCAGGAGGGGAGTTCCCATCAGACCCCTCATACACGGTGGGGGGCAGGAAAGAGGGCTCAGATCTGGAACGCAGAATGTGCCGGGAATCGTCGGGGCAGCCCGTGCCATGGAAATCGCCGTTGAAGAGCTGAGCGAAGCAGCAAAACACATGGAGAAACTCAGAAGCAAACTCGTATCTGGTTTGAAGAGCTTGGGAGCCCAAATCATAACTCCTCTGGAGGTATCCCTTCCCAACACACTCTCCGTTTCTTTTCCGAACATCAGAGGGTCCACTCTTCAGAACCTTCTCTCCGGGTATGGTATTTATGTTTCAACGTCATCAGCCTGTACCAGCAAAGATGAAAGATTGAGCCATGTTCTGGATGCGATGGGAATCGATAGACAAATTGCCCAAGGGGCCATCAGAATCAGCCTCTGCAAATACAACACGGAGGAAGAAGTGAATTATTTCCTCGAGAAAATCGAAGAAATTCTCGGTTTTCTGGATTTAACTGAAAATAATCGCCGATAATGGTATAATTTCAACCAGAAGGGGGAATATCTGGTGATAAGAAGCATGACCGGCTTCAGCAGAGTCGAGAAGGTGTCTGGTCCCTATCACTTCAGAGTCGAAGTGAAGTCTTTGAATTCGAAAGGTCTGAACATCATAAACCAGTTGCCTGGGTACCTTTCAATGAAAGAAATAGATTTGAACAATCTCGTGCAGGAGTACGTGAACAGGGGAAAAGTTCAAATCCGAATTCAGGTGAAGTTCCTGGAACCTCCCAAGGTTCTCGAAATAGACAAAAACGTTGTCAGGGCGTATTATTCGATGCTCGATGAGATAGTTGGGGAACTTTCTCTTCCTGAACCCGTGAAACTCTCGGACCTTCTGAATTTCAGAGAGGTCTTTCGGATAGAACTTTCAGACGAAGAGATAGAGAGCATCTGGAACCATCTGATTCCCATTCTCAGAGAGGCCTTTGAAAAACTTGTCGAGGAAAGAAAGAAAGAGGGTCAAAAGATAGGCGTGGACCTGAAGAGGATCCTGGAAGACCTTTCATCCCGAGTTGAAGAAATAGAAAAAATCTCTGATCAGCTTCCCGCACTTTACCGCGAAAAGATAAAGGAGGAAGTAGAAAAGATCCTTCCACAGGATGTCTCTGTGAAAGAAGACATTCTGGAGAATCATGTGGCTTTCATGGCTACCAAAGCCGATATAAGAGAAGAGATCACCCGGCTCAGAAGTCACATAAAAAGAGCTCTCGAGCTGATAGAAAGCGACGATTCGGTCGGGATGAACCTGGATTTTCTCGGTCAGGAGATGTTGAGGGAGTTGAACACAATCCTTTCCAAGTCCATTTCCGGTGAGATAACCAGCCTTGCTCTCGAGGGGAAGGTACTGGTTTCTCAGTTCAGGGAACAGATTCAGAACGTTGAGTGAGGGGGAGAAAGAATGTACGGTCTGATCAACATCGGTTTTGGAAATGTGGTGGCGGGTGACCGTGTGATCGCCATCGTGAATCCCGAGTCCTCTCCTTTGAAGAGAATGAAAGATGAGGCGAAGCTTGAGGGGAAGCTCATCGATGCCACATATGGAAGAAAAACAAGATCGATCATCATCACGGACAGTAACCATATCATTCTGAGTGCCATCCAGCCGGAAACGATCGCTCAGAGATTCATGGAGAACTTCTACGAAATAGAAAGAGTGTTGCGAGAAACGAAAAAATAGGAGTGTGGTTGATGAAAGGAGAGCTTTTCGTCATCTGTGGTCCTTCCGGTGCGGGAAAAACCAGTATAATCAAAGAGGTTCTCAAAAGGCTGGACAACGTGGTCTTTTCCGTTTCCTGCACGACGAGGCCGAAGCGACCGTACGAGGAAGACGGTAAGGATTACTTCTTCATCACAGAAGAAGAGTTTTTGAAGCGTGTTGAAAGAGGAGAGTTTCTCGAGTGGGCTCGTGTCCACGGTCATCTCTACGGGACTCTTCGCTCTTTTGTGGAATCCCATATTAACGAAGGAAAAGATGTTGTACTCGACATAGACGTTCAGGGGGCACTTTCGGTGAAAAAGAAATACTCAGGTGCGGTGTTCATCTATGTGGCTCCTCCATCCTATGCAGATCTGAGGGAACGTATACTCAAAAGAGGAACAGAAAAGGAAGCGGACGTGCTTGTAAGGCTCGAAAACGCCAAGTGGGAACTCATGTTCATGGATGAGTTCGATTATATCGTGATAAACGAAAGGCTCGAAGATGCTGTGGAAGTGGTTGTGTCGATTGTGAGAACCGAGAGGGCAAAAGTCATCAGAAATCAGGACAGGATAGAACAGTTCAAGATGGAGGTGAAAGGATGGAAAAGATGGTGAAGTTCAATCTCAGGTACGATGAACTGTTGAAGAAGATACCATACAAGTACGCTATACCTGTTGTTGTGGCAAAGCGTGCAGAAGCGATCAGAGAATACGCCAGACCGTTCGTAATTACAGATGACGAAAATCCTGTCAGTATCGCCTTTATGGAACTCAGCATGAACTACATCAGGATTAAAAACGAAGAGATATTGAAAGCACTCATTCCGAAGGTGAAGTGAGGATGAGAATAGTACTCGGTGTCAGTAGCGGCATAGCGATATACAAGGCTGTGGATTTGGCAAGCAAGTTGAGAAAAGAAGGGCATGAACTTCACGTAGTGATGACGCCGGACGCCACCAGAATGATTTCTCCGGTGTTGTTTTCCGCTGTTGGAAACTGTTCTGTGTATTATGACTGGATGGATGTCAATGATGGATGGATCCCGCACACTGAGCTTTCCAGAACAGCGGACGTGCTCGTTGTTGCCCCCGCGACTGCGAACACCATTTCAAAGATTGCAAACGGAATAGCGGACAACCTCCTCACGCTCGTCGCTCTCGCTTTTGATAAAGACGCGAAGATTCTTGTTCCCACGATGAATTACCGTATGTACAACAACAGACTGCTCCAAGAGAATCTTGAGAAGCTAAGAAGAAACGGCTGGTTCATTGTGGAACCCGAAGAAGGGCATCTCGCATGTGGTGAAGTTGGAAAGGGAAGGTATCCGGAAAACGAAAAGATAGTCGAAGCGATACACCTTTTGACTTTTCCAAAGAAACTTGCCGGAAAGAGAGTTCTTATCACCGCGGGACCAACAAGAGAGCGCATAGACGCTGTGAGGTTCATCACCAACGCGAGTTCCGGAAAGATGGGATACGCACTGGCAACGGTCGCAAAGAGGATGGGAGCCAGTGTTTCTCTTGTATCCGGACCAACATCTTTGAAACCACCTTATTATGTGGATGAGTTTGTGAAGGTGGAAAGCGCTGAAGAGATGTACGAAGAGGTGATGAAAAGATTCGAAGATACAGATATCGTGATAATGAACGCCGCTGTGGGAGATTACAGACCGAAGAGAGTTTTTGAGGGAAAGCTGAAGAAAACAGAGGGCGAGCTCGTTCTCCATCTTGAGAGAACAAAAGATATTCTCAGGGAACTCGGACAGAGAAAATCACACCAGATTCTTGTAGGTTTCGCAGCTGAGGTCGAAAATTTCGAAGAGAACGCTATGAAGAAATTGAAAGAGAAAAACCTGGATTTGCTCGTTCTGAACGATGCCCGAAAGGCGTTCTCTTCCGACAGAGTGGAGGTCTATATATACGACAGGGACGGTTTCAGCAAAAGGATTGATGAAGATGACAAGATTCGTGTGGCTTGCGGTATTCTTGATGTTGTTTCAGATCTTGCTGGCAGATCACCTTCTTGAACTGAAAAGCGTTTCTGAAGATCGTGTGACTCTCTCTGTGAAAAAACTCTACGAAGGAGAAATAACGACTTTTCTTCTTTACTCCCCAGCGGGATTCGTGTTCCCCGAAAAAGTGAAAAACAGCGATTACACCTTCAAGGTGGATTTTGAAGGTCCCTTCTTTCCGATTGTCGAAGGCGTGAATTCCTTCGGGAGGAGAATGCACCGTGTATTACCTCAGGTTTTAATGGTACCTCTGGAGAAACCCGAAATAAGAGTGATCTCGGACATAAAAAACGATGAAGTTCTGGTGTACGTGTTCGTTCAGTCTCCAGAAAATGTGATACCTGTTTCGTTGAACTTGGAGGGGAAGGGATTCAAATTTTTCAATCTGGAAGGGAAGTGGATCTGCGTTTTCAGTTCCTTTCTTGAAGATGGTGTGCATGAACTGGAAATTACTTTCAAAGGTCCCTACGGTTACACCTTCAACATGAAGAAAGAAATCTACGTCATAAGACGCGTAGCGGTACCCATGAGAGGGGAGGACGGAGCATTCAACTACACTGTGTTCGCTGAGCACGTTGTGAAGAGAGGAGAAACACTCTGGAGCATTGCCAATCAATACGGTGTAAGAGTAGGAGACATTGTTCTGATAAATCACCTGGAAGATCCAGACAGGATAGTGGCTGGTCAGGTTTTGAAGATCGGAAGAATCTATTTCCGGGAAAATCCAGTCACGATAGTTGTTAATCTGTTTTCGTCTAAGCTCGCCCTTTACTACGATGGGGTACTGCTCAAAGTTTATCCCGTGGCCCTCGGAAGGAGCGATACCACCCCTCCAGGACGTTACTGGATTCTCAGAAAAGAGATAGATCCCGCCCTTTATTGGTTTGGAGAGTACATATCTCCCAGAACGCCTCTCAACGGACTCGGAACGAGGTATATGCAGTTATCGGATCCCACGTACGCGATACACGGCACCTCGAAACCGTGGGAAATAGGAAAAAGGATCTCACACGGTTGTATCAGGATGTTCAACAGAGATGTGGAA
The DNA here is from genome assembly GCF_000784835.1 of Thermotoga sp. Mc24. Lineage (NCBI taxonomy): Bacteria > Thermotogati > Thermotogota > Thermotogae > Thermotogales > Thermotogaceae > Thermotoga > Thermotoga sp. Mc24. The sequence continues at coordinate 164,859 of NZ_JSFH01000007.1, forward strand.
GAAATCGACGCCTTTGCTGGTGTTGGAACGGAGGTTGTGGTGGTAAAAGAAGATAAAGAATTTCCCGAAAGGATCTATTAAAAAAATGAAAGCGGGGGTCATCCCCGCTTTTTTACCATGCACTTCTTCTGCCTTTTTTCTCGAGTCTCTTCTTGTATTCGGAAAGCTTTTGACTGCTTTCTTTCAAGAATCTGGATAGTTTCTTCTCGAAATCCACATTCTTCTTCTCTTCAGATTTCTCACTTGTCTTCGGTGTTTCTTCTTCAAGATCTTTCAGGGAAAGTTCCCAGCCACCGTTTCTGGCTCTTCCTATCACCCTCGCGGATATCTCCTGTCCCTCGTGGAGATAATCTTCGATTCTTTTCACATAGTTTTTGGAGATCTTGGAAATGTGAATGAATCCTCTTTCCCCCCCTTCGATATCCACGAAGGCTCCGTATTTCACGATCTTAGAAACCTTTCCCTTCACAAGTTCACCAACTTTCACAAAAAACCCTCCTCACAAAAGTGATATTGCCTCTCAATAGTTGTCTCCGTACTTCCTCTTGAACTTCTCCACTCTACCCTCCGTGTCCACTATAAGAACGCCTCCTTTTCCACCGGAGGTGTAGAATGGATGACAATTAGAACACACATCGATTCTTATATTGTCAACCGTCGTGTAAAAAGTATGCTCAGCACCACACGCACACTTAACAGTTACGAGCTTCATCTCTGGATGTATTCCCTTTTTCACCGTGTCCTCACCTCTCCATGAATATTATTACGTCTCACATGCCAAATGGTACCATATGTGAGACCAAAAATCAAGTGGAGAAAGAAAATTTAAGCCCCCGGACCGGGGGCTGATTCGTCTCCTCACTGAACTACTTTCACGTGCGCTGCCTGTGGACCTTTCTTACCTTCCTGAATCTCGAACTCGACAACCTGACCTTCCTTCAGAGTTTTGAAACCTTCCATTTCGATGGCTGACCAGTGTACGAACACGTCGCCTCCTCCGTCCTTTGTGATGAATCCGTAGCCCTTCTTGGCGTCGAACCACTTAACCCTTCCTCTCATAACACATGCCTCCTTAACAAAAGATGGTACTGCTCAATCATAACACTTCGTAGATGGATATGTCAAGGTGTAGTAAAATAAGAACGTTGAGAGGTGATGATGTGGCGCCGAGAAAATTGAGTGATATCATAAGAAGCCTGGTTTACAAGAAAAATCTGATCTTCGTTCTTTTTCTATCACTCGTGATAGCTGTACTTGTTTTTATAGTAACCTATTATATTGACAAGAGGAACTGGTACGAGAAACTCGACCTCATCTCGAGCGAGTGGGAAAGAACCATCAATCATTATCAGGACGTCCTCGATTTCTTCGCCGACCACAGAGAGGATTTTGAAAATCCTGGGACGATCCTCGAGGTTTTAAAGCTGATTCGTGAACATTTCGAGGATTACATAGCTTATCCCATCTTTGCCACTCCGGATGGCACTTACTACATCTATCCTCTTTACACGTTTCCTCCTGATTACGATCCGAGAAAAAGACCCTGGTACAAAGCTGCTGTCGAAAACCCAGACTCTGCTGTGGTTACTCCTCCCTTCACCCACAGGATTCTTGGAGTAGTCACTTTCGCTATTTCGAGAGCAATATTTGATGAACATGGAAATCTACTTGGGGTTCTTGGAATCGATATCGTTCCGGAGAAAGTGATGAAAGATCTTCTGCAACCAGGTATGTACGTTCTCTCGGAGGATGGAACGATCCTTCTTCAAAACGGCGAGATCCATGTGAAACTCGATCCCGAAGACTTTGAAACAAGAGATTACGGTGCGAAGATAAACGCGTCTGGTGTTGCATTTTTCAGAAAAACAGGGTCCACAATCTTTGTGATCCAGGTACCGCTTCTTGCTTTTCTAAGGAATTCTCTCTTTCACTTAGGCTACGTGATCGGACTGGCTTTTGCTGTTTCTTTCCCGATCGTTCGAAGAGTATCCAAGTTGATCGACAAAGAACTCAGAGTTCCCCTCGAGGTGCTCTCAAAAGCTTCAAAAGAGTACCTGCGTTCCAGGATCTTCGACTTAGGGGATACATCTTCGAACATTCTGGAGATCAACCAGCTCATCGATGAAGTCTCCGATATGATCACCATCATTGAATCCCAGAGAGAAGAGCTCGAAGCATCCTACGAGGAGCTCGAAGCGTCTTATTCTGAGCTTCAAAAAATGACATGGGAGATAGAGGAGAAAAGCCGAGCTATCGAAGAAGCGTACGAATTTTTCACCTACAAACTGGTGGATATCGTGGAAGGTTTCGACGAGCCGACGGGGAACCACGTCAGAAGAGTTCAAGAACTGTCGAAGTTCTTCGCTGAAGAGATGGGCCTCGATGAGGATCTTGTTCACAAAATATATCTGTACGCTCCACTCCACGACATTGGAAAGATAAAGGTCCCCAAGGAGATTTTGAACAAAAAAGGAAAGCTCACAGCAGAAGAATGGGAAATCATGAAAAAACACACCATCTGGGGTGGAGAGTTGCTCTCCGGCAGAAAAGAACTGGAAGTTGCAAGAAACATAGCCCTCTACCACCATGAAAATTACGACGGAACAGACTATCCGTTCGGCTTGAAAGGCGACGAGATTCCCATAGAAGCACAGATCGTCAAGATAGTCGATGTTTACGATGCCCTGCGCTCAGAAAGGCCCTACAAAAAAGCCTTGTCCCACGAAGAGTCTGTCAGGGTGATCCTCGAGGGAGATGGAAGAACATCACCGTCCGATTTTCATCCCAAGCTGATTGAGATTTTCAGAGAAAAACACAAAAAGATCAAAGAAATCTGGGAAAAAACTTACAGTGAATAATTGATGTTGAAGTCGAGAACAACTTGACTTTTTCTCATATATATATGTAAAATACATATATAGGAGGTGAGAATATGTGGTGGAGCAGAGGATACGGATGGAGAAGAGGCTGGAGGAGAGGATTCGGTTTTGGAGGAGGACCGTGGTGGGCTTACTACGACTATCCTCCAGTGCCGCCTTCTCCTGAAGAGGAAAAAGAAATGCTTCTGGATTACAAAAAATACCTGGAGGAAGAGCTCAGATACGTTGAAGAGAGGTTGAGAGAGCTTGAAAACAGGAGGTGAGCGATATGCCAAGGCTCGACAGAACGGGTCCGCTGGGACTTGAGCCGATGACAGGCAGAGGTCTTGGATGGTGCAGGTTCGGTGGTAGCTGGGCGAAACCCCGGGAATGGTGGAGAGGTTTTGGTTGTGGATGGAGAAGAGGCTGGCTATTTGGAGTGGGCCTTGCCTGGAGACATAGAAGAGGATGGGGATGGAGAGGCTGGTGGTAATATGAAGGGGGTATCAACCCCCTTCAGTTTTTGAACGGAGGGAGAAAGATGCGAATACACGTTCTCTGTGATGATTCATCTCGAAATGGATTTGAAAGCGAACACGGTTTTTCTGTGCTTGTGGATTCCGTTTTTTTCGATACAGGGAAATCCAATGTGTTTTTCAAAAACGCTCGAAAGCTGGGAATTGAACGCCGGAGGATGTGGTCATCAGTCATGGTCACTACGATCACGCAGGGGGCTTTCGTATCTTTCAGGAAAGAGAGTGTAGCTCAGACTGGATCCGAAGTATTCCGGAGAAAGATACGCAGGAGCCGATTGGGATGAAATACTGAGAAAGAACGCGGTGAAGCTCGTGATCGAAGGAATCACCGACTTCTGAGATCTTCCGATGATGAGATAGAGAAAATCGTGAGGGTCTTCAACGAGCTCGGAGTTGAAACTGTGGTTCCCTGTCACTGCACGGGTGAAAGAGCAGTTTACATCTTCAAAAGAAAATTTCTCGGGAAAATCATGGATTGCTGTGCAGGTTTGAAATTTGAGGTTTCAAACTGACGAACTCCGGGAGATGTTTTTCAAGGATTTCCACGACTTCCTGATCAAGAGGCATTTTCTTCATGAGAGCTAAGGCTTCTTCTGAATTCATGGCTTTTCTGTAGGGCCTGTCGCTGGTAAGAGCGTCGAACACATCCGCCACCGCTAAAATCCTGGCAAGGAATGGTATCTCTCCATCTTTCAAACCGAAAGGATATCCAGAACCATCCATTCTTTCGTGATGGTACAAAACCACAGGGATAGCGAAGAACAGTTCCGGATATTCCCTCAATATGTCTGCACCAACGATGGGGTGTTTTTTGATTTCCTCGAATTCTTCATCTGTGAGCTTTCCGGGTTTGTTCAAGATGTGTTCTGGCACAGCGATCTTTCCTATGTCATGGAGTCGGCCTGCTATCCCAAGCTCTTTAAGTTCTTCCTTGTTAAGTCCCAATTTCTTTCCTAAGAGAACAGCGATTCTCGAGGTGTATTCCGAATGAAGAGCTGTATAGTGATCTTTCTTATCTATAATTTTGATCAGCCTTTCGAGTCCTTCTGTTTCATAGTGAAACTTCAAAACAGACCTCACAAAAATGGAATGAATGATGAGCATGATTGCGATCCCTCCAAGTGAACTCCAGAAAGAAACTGCAAACCATTTGTTGCCGGGCTTACTCTTGTACTCTAAGCCCCAGAACGTCTTCTTTCCTCCCTTTCGAAATTCCACAGAAGCACCGATTGAGTTCAAAATACCAGCTACGTCCCATTCTACATACGCTGTTCTGTCAGCTATCATTTCTTCTCCCATGCTGTCGTATATTTTGAACAGTGCCCAGAGTCTTTCTCCATCCGATTCTACTCGGTAGTATTCTTCTTCGAAACCCGGAGATTGATTCAGGATCTTTATTTCCTTGATGTATGGATCTAAAGACTTTATTTCCTCAAAGGCTTCTTCGATGAATTCTTCATCGCTTTTTTCTATCGCTTCTTTCAGTTCTGTCCACTGAAAGTATCCACTAGATATGAGATCTACAGACCGCTGAACGATGGTTTTGAAAACTTCGAGTTGGTAGTCTTCCAGTTTCTTCTGGTAGTGGATCTGAACAGAAGCCACTCCAAGGAAAATGAGCATTGCGACGACTAAGAAAATCCATTTGTAACGTTTCAGATACAAAAATCATCCCCCCGAGTTTTTTCAAGCCGTTTCTTCGGATGGATTTGAGAAAAAGCCAACTATCGTGAGAATATCACCCACGAACATGAGTATGAAACCCACACCGAAAACAACAAGAAGGATCGCTCCCCATTTGTAGAAAGACGCGGCGGTGTTGAAGACTGATATTTTCAAACTTTCGGCGAGCATCCTGTAAGCTTTCACCTTGTAAACGAGGGCTATTATTCCGAGGACAATGATGGTTATGAAGCTGACTAAGGTCACACCACCAGCGAACAGACCGCCCGCGAAGAGTGAAGCGACGAGCGAAACAGAGAAGATCACAGAAACGATCAACAGCAAAACAGCGGGTATCAAGAGGTAGTTGAAGATTCTTCTTTCCCCCACCTGCTGTGAGATGTTGTAGATGCCGATGAGAAACAGTATGAGCCCCACAAGGGAAAAGATCCAACCTACCACCGGTACCGCACCAAACAGTTCGAATATCATCCCTACCCCCGCTAACGTTTTTGCAGTTGAAAGGTTCATCGTATCACCTCCACTTGAAATTGTACCAGACAAGCCCGATCCACTCGTAGATGGCTCGTGAATTCAGATAGAAAGAGGTGGCATTCGGAAGAAAATCTATGAACTCCGGATCTCCAAAGTAGAATCCAGCGGGGTACGGTGTCACACTCTGGAAAAATCTCTTAAAAGTGAAAACAGCCCTTCTCATGTGGATCGAATCGGTTACCAGAATGATGGGTACATCTCCTATTTTTTCCCTTGTGAAAAGGGCGTTTTCGTACGTGTTTCTCGATCTGTCTTCGACGGTGATCTTTTCCTCTGGAATACCCAGCGAAACAAGGTAGTCTTTCATTATCAGCGCTTCTGGTTTCAGCCCAGTTAAGCTACCACCGGTTACGAGTATGGGTAGTTTTGTTTTATGATAGATCTGAACACCCGTCATGAGCCTTCTCAGAGTGGCATCACTGAGGGTGTCACCTGCTTTCGTGTTTCTCTCCACACCGCCGCCGAGAACAACGATCACGGCATCGTCTGGAAGTGTCACGGGAACATCGAGGTTTTTCTCAAGGGGCCAGAGAAAGAGAAACTCTCCCACGTAACTGCTGAAAAGATACACGATCGCTGCCAAAACCAAGAGGAACCATCTCGCCTTTTTGAAAAAGAAACTCCCCACGATCAGCAGGAGTATGAAAAGACCTGGTGTTACCAGAAACGCTCCGATGACCTTTTGAAGGAACATTCTTTCACCTCCACGTTTATGATTTTAAACAATTGTCGATAATCATAGAGGGAGGATGAAAAATGAACGTCTGGAAGGTTCTGGGAAGGTACAACAACGTGCTCGTCCTCTCGAAGAAAAACAGCATCCTCATACTTGAAATAAACGGAAAGGCACCGAAGCCGGGAGATAGTGTGAGGGTCTGGAACAACAGAGTTGTGACCGGAAGGGAGCTCAAAGCGAAGCTCCTGGCACATTTCGATGAGGAGCTCTCTCTCAAAGTTTTTAAAGTGCCAGGCCTTCTGGAATTCTTGCACGACATTTCCCACGGGTTCGATAAGAAGTACGTTCACTTCGTGAAGTTGTTTGTAAAGCATCTCGTTCCATCTCGTTTCCTCAGGATGAACGATGAGGAAAAGAAGATCATAATGAAGTCTTTCCCTGAGGTTTTCGAGTCGGGACCTTCTAACGTTCGAATCAGGTTTTCTGTTAAGAACTTCTTCGAGTATGTTCGAAAGAACTTTCCAATCAATGGAAAGATAGACGAAGAGGCTCTCAGAAGAGTCGTCACTTTGAAAAGCCCCATCCTTTCCACCGAAGAGTACGATGTCTATCAAATGAAAGAATCACTTTCTAAGGGATTCTTAGGGAAAAACTACATGGCAGTGCCCCTCTCTGGAAAGCATTTGATTGTTGTTTTCAGAAGAGGAAACTTTCCGTTTGTTGAATTCGGAGTCAAAGAGTATCCGGATCTGACATTCTTCGAGGATTTTGCGAACGACAAAGTTGTGGTTGAGAAAAAAGAAAATGGGTGGACCCTCATCTGGAGAGACAGAGAAGTGATGGAGTTTGAACTTCCGGATAAGGAACTCTTCCCAAGACCTGAAAAACTGGTGGATAACGATCTTTCAGATGCCATTTTTCTTCTGAACAATCTTCTAGAAAAAAACGTCAGGTTCGCTTCGATGCCTTCTTTCGGTATTCAGGAGATGTGGTGGGAGAAGGACAACAACAGGGTGATTCTTGTTGTTAACACCGTGCGGTTCGGCAGGGTCGTTGCCGACGTAATTTTGGAGGGCAGATCCCTTTCGGTGAGATTCTACGTTGAAAAAAACACCGAAGAATTGTCCGACCACAGCGAAGAGCTTCAGAAAGAATTCGAAAGACTGGGATTGGTCGCGCATGTCTTCTTTTTGAGAAAGGATCCAATGAACTGGGAGGGATTCAATGCGTACGGATGAGATAAAGAAAGCGGTGGCTTTGAGATACGATCCCGTCAGAACGAGTGCGCCTGAGGTAGTGGCAAAGGGTGTGGGTGAAGTTGCAGAAAGGATAATCGAAATGGCCAAAAAGTATGGCATACCAATAGAAGAAAGACCGGATATCATAGACGATCTTTTGAGACTGGATCTTTTCTCAGAGATTCCCGAAGAGATGTATCTTGTGATTGCTGAGATATACGCCTTTCTGAAAAGATACGACAAATGAAAAGAGGTCCCCAGAGGTGGGGACCTCTGTGTGGTCGGGGCGACTGGACTTGAACCAGCGACCTCTTGCGCCCCATGCAAGCGCGCTAGCCACCTGCGCCACGCCCCGCCGTCTTTATATTTTATCACAGGATATGAAGATTTCAACTATGGATTTTCAGTCCGGAGATCGGGATTCGGTCCTCTGTGGAGTTGTCAGATGTGTTGGTATCTGGGAAAATTTAACTCTCCCACTTGATTTTCTTTCCGATATGGTTTAAAATTACCCTTGGATGGCCCCATAGGATAACGGCCAGTCCGCCGGATTCTCAGTCCGGAGGTCGGGGTTCGATTCCCCGTGGGGCTGCCAGGCAATATCCTCAGAACAGCCCGGTCGAAATGGCCGGGCTTTTTGTTTTTTATAAGTAGTATTCAAGAATAATTGTGTGGAGTACGAGGCATCCCTTTTGGTTTGTCACACTTGGTTTCGATATAGACACACTAAAGAAAGTGGTGAAGAGACTTTTCAAATGTGGTTCTCAATCCAAAGACAAATTCCTTGGCAAATCTTGGCTTACCATATTTGAAGCCAGATCTCTATTCTTTTTTCTACCACCAAGCACAGTGACTTTTTGTAGTCGGATGGCTTTCCTAAATTCTATTAAGAACAGCACACAAAAAACCGGTGGGGATTTTTTCATGTTCATTAGAACGCATGTTTTCAGAAACACTTTGATTTAATAACAGGAGGGATGATCACGGGAAAGAAAGTGTGTTTTCTGGCCTGTTTGATCTTCTCAGCAGTGCTGTTTTTTGCAATAGCGGTGGTATTATTGATGGAACTCAGGAAACTGACACGCTTTCAGAAACGGCGAGAGGACTTGTCGATCAGCTTCAAGCAGTGATAAGCAACACATCTTCGTTTGAAATACCAAATCCCGATGGTTCTCCAATCGAGTACAAGAACTGGGCAATGAGATTTCTGGAAGGCGCCTCTTCTATGATCTATATTCTAAGCGATTTTGAACAACTCGTGGAGGCAGAGGGCTGGCAGTATCTCTACTATGTATTTCAGGCAAGTTTCTCCACTCCTGCCCCCGTCACATCGATCGAAGTCGAGGGAACAACGGAATATACCACAAAGTTCATCCCATTTCTCCTTAACAACAAACCAGACTTTGTTAAGGATACCTATTTCCTTTCTCTGAAGTTCACAACGGAGGATGGAACGACAACGGCGGTTCAATGGCCGATGATATTGGTGAATGGAAAGTGCTACTTCTTCTCGTTAGAAATCGTACATACGAATGAAGGAACCGAAGTCAGACTGTACCCGAAACCACAGCCTATATTGTGATCATTTCTCTATTAAAACCCTGCTCCTCACACCGAATCCGTGCCTTTCGAAGAAGCCTTTCTTCACCTCGAGAGCGTATCTGAAAGGACCTGGCGCGTAGTAGATCTTGCAGGGTTCTTCTCTGCACGGCTCCATCTCCTGAATGGAGAATATGACACCGCTTCTATCTATGAAAGCGATCTCGAGGGGAACGTACGTGTTCTTCATCCAGAAACCCAAGCGAGTGTCTTCTTCAAAAACAAAGAGCATCCCGAAATCGTCCGGGATGCTCTTTCTGTACATCAAACCAATGGAACGCAGGGTGGGGGTGTTCGCTATCTCCACATCCAGTTTGAGTGATTTTTCTCCATCGGTAATCACTATCTTTCCTTTTGGGAACTTCACCCTGTCGCTCTGTCCAGATGCAACGACCACAACAACTGTCCCGATTGTAATCAGAATCGGCAGAAGAAACTTTTGAAATTTCAACCCCCACATCACCTCAGTTCCGCTATTGTCTTCACTATGTAACTGTTGAGCAGGCTTTCGAGGTACTCCTGCTTTCCGGATGGAAGCTCGATATCCTCTTTGTCTATTATATACTCTTCGAGTTTTTCGAAGTCGGCTTTTCCTTCTACTATCTCTTTTCCGATACCTTCTTTGAAGCTCCTGTACTTTTCTTCGATGAATCTGTCGAGTACTTCATCCTTTACGAGCTTGTACGCTATCTTGAAGCCGAGAGCGAAGGTGTCCATTCCCACGATGTGACCGATGAAGAGATCCTCCACCTTGTAGGAAGCCCTTCTCACTTTCGCATCGAAGTTGAGACCACCTTTTGTGAATCCTCCGGCTTTTATCACTTCGTACATGGCAAGTGTCGTGTCGTAGATGTTCGTCGGAAACTGGTCGGTGTCCCAGCCGAGCAAGAGATCTCCCTGGTTGGCGTCGATACTTCCGAATTTTCCGAGGATCCTTGCCATCCGCAGTTCGTGTTGGAAGGTGTGGCCGGCAAGCGTCGCATGGTTCGCTTCGATGTTGAACTTGAAGTACTCATCAAGGCCGTGGCTCTTCAGGAAAGCGTAAGCCGTTGCCACATCAAAGTCGTACTGATGCTTGGTGGGTTCTTTCGGTTTGGGTTCTATGAGGAACTGTCCAGTGAAGCCGATCTTCTTCGCGTATTCCACTGCCATTCTGAGAAATCTCGCGAGATTTTCGAGCTCAAATCCGAGATCTGTGTTGAGAAGTGTTTCGTATCCTTCTCTTCCGCCCCAGAAGACGTAGCCTTCTCCTCCGAGTTCTTTTGTGATCTCGAGGGCCTTCTTCACCTGAGCCGCTGCGTAGGCAAAGACATCCGCACTGCAGGTCGTCGCAGCGCCGTGCATGTACCTTGGATGGGAGAACAGATTTGCCGTTCCCCAGAGGAGCTTCACGTTGCTGTCCTTCATTCTTTCCTTTATTCTTTCCACCACTTTGTCCAGTATCTTGTTTGTCTCTCTGAGCGTCTTTCCTTCGGGAGCGATGTCTCTGTCGTGGAAACAGAAGTACTCGATGTTGAGCTTTTCGCAGAACTCAAAGAGAGCGTCCACCCTCGCGAAAGCTTTGTCCATGGGATCGGAGTACCTGTTCCATGGACGTTCAGCGGTTGGATCTCCGAACGGATCTCTTCCCTCGTTCACAAAGGTGTGCCAGAAAGCGACGGAGAACTTCAAGTGATCCTTGAGAGGTTTTCCATCGATCACCTCGTTCGGATCGTAGAACTTAAACGCCAGCGGATTCGTGCTCTCCTTACCTTCAAACTGAATCTTTGGGATTTCTGGGAAAAATTCAGCCATGTAAACACCTCCCTAAATTTTTTCTATCAATCAATTATATATGATTTTGGGGTATCATTTCAATAGGATATACTTGAATCTGGGAGGTGTCTTCAATGGAGCTCACAAAGAGAATGGAAGAACTCAGAGAAGACATGGTGGAATCCCTGAAGAAATTCATCACTATCAACTCGGTGAATCCCGCCTTTGGAGGCCCGGGAGAGAGAGAAAAGGCCGACTGGCTCGAAGAACTCCTCAGGGGTTTCGGTTTCGAAGTCGATCGCTACGACGTGAAAGACGATAAAGGTATGTGGCGATCGAACGTTGTGGCAAAGATTCCAGGGAAAAACAGAGAGAAAACGCTCTGGATCGTAACTCACATCGACACCGTACCACCGGGGGATCTTTCTTTGTGGGAAACGGATCCCTTCGTGCCTGTTGTGAAAGATGGAAAGGTGTACGGCAGAGGTGCCGAGGACAACGGGGGATCCATGATAGCCTCCATATACGCTGGGAAGGTCCTCATCGACCTTGGTATCGTTCCCGAATATAACTTCGGTCTAGCACTCGTCGCCGACGAGGAGGCGGGAAGCAGGTACGGGATCCAGTATCTAATAGAAAAGGGGTTGTTCAGATCAGAAGACATGTTCCTGGTTCCGGATGCAGGAAACGAAAAGGGGAACTTCATAGAGATCGCCGAGAAGAGCATTCTATGGTTCAAAGTGACGGTGAATGGAAAGCAAGGGCATGCTTCAAGGCCGAGGACAACGGAGAACGCACTCAGAAAAGGAGCACAGCTCATAACGGAGATAGATGAAACGCTTCACAGGAAATACCCCGATAGAGACGAACTCTTCGATGAACCACTCAGCACGTTCGAGCCCACTCGCACTGAAAAAACTGTGGACAACGTGAACACTGTTCCCGGCAGATTCGTCTTTTACTTCGACTGTAGAGTTCTGCCTCGCTACGATCTCGACGAAATACTATCCACCGTCGAGTCGATTCTCGATGGAAGAGGCGCTGAGCTGGAGGTTGTTGTAAAACAGCCTGCACCCGAGCCAACTCCGCCTGATTCAGAACTCGTGGCAAAACTTTCCAGTGCTTTGGGAAGTCTAAGAGGCCTGGAAGCGAAGGTGGGAGGAATAGGTGGGGGCACCTGCGCCGCGTTCTTCAGAAAGAAAGGTTGGCCCGCTGTCGTCTGGAGCACGATAGATGGGACTGCTCATCAACCCAACGAATACCGAAGGATCTCGCACATGGTAGAAGACGCAAAGGTGTTCGCATTGCTCGGAATTGAGAGGTGAATCGATTGCTCAGAACGATCGCTGATCACCTCGTGGATGTCGCCCAAAATTCCGTGAAGGCAGGAGCGAAAAACATAAAAATAGAAATTGAAGAGACCGATGAGTGGTTCTGTTTCATTGTGGAAGACGACGGACCTGGTATAGAGGATCCAGAAAGGGTGTTCGATCCCTTTTTCACCACAAGGGATCCCAGGCTGAGAAAAGTGGGACTCGGTCTTCCGTTTTTGAAACAGGCCACGGAACAGACAGGTGGATTCGTTAAATTGCACACAGAAAGAGGAAAGGGAACAAGGGTGGAAGCGCGATTCAACCTGAAGAGTGTGGATTGCCAGCCGGTTGGGGACGTAGCCGGTGCACTCGCGAGTCTCGTTCTTTCAGGCCCCGGTGTGAACTGGTACATCATCAGAAAGAAGAATGGAAACGGTTACGAGATAGATACCATCAAATTGAAGGAGAAAGGGCTCTGGGACCCAGAGAATCCTGGTTTTGCGGCTTTTCTTTTCGAAACTCTGGAAGACCTCGAGAAAGAGCTGAAAGGAGGTGAAAACAATGAGTGAAAAATTCGAACACTACTACACGGTGGAACCCACATCGAAGCTGAAGGTCAGAAATGCGAAACTCGTCCTGAAGAACGGTCATGAATACATCTTCAAAACACCTTCCGGCGTCTATTCTTACGGAAAGATAGACAAAGCCACACAGGTGCTCCTTGAAAACCTGAAAGTCCACGGAAAGAAAGTGCTCGATCTTGGGTGTGGATACGGTGTGGTAGGAATCGTTTTAAAAAAGGAATATCCAGATCTTGAAGTTTATATGAGCGACATAAACAAGCGCGCGGTGGAATTCGCCAAGATAAACGCGAAGGATCACAACGTTGAGGTCGACATAAGGTGGGGAAATCTTTATGAGCCATGGGAAGGTATGAAGTTCGATATGATCGTGTGCAATCCTCCAGTCGTTGCAGGAAAGAAAGTCTGGATGGAGATAGTGAGAAAGGCTCCCGAGTTTCTTGAAGAAGGTGGCAGCCTTCAGGTCGTCGCTTACCACAACAAAGGGGGCAGAAGGATCAGAGATTTCATGGAGGAGATTTTCGGGAACGTGGAGGAACTCTGCAAGACCGGTGGAATAAGAGTGTACAGATCCGTGAAGGGATTGAAAGAGGATGAAGATAACGCTGAATAACGTTTCTTTCAGATACAACGGAAACTACGTTTTGAAGGACGTGAACGCCGAGTTCGAAACGGGAAAGATCTACGTTGTGGTGGGGAGAAACGGCTCCGGGAAGACCACCCTTTTGAAGATCCTCGCGGGACTCCTGGAAGCTGAAGGAGAGATCCTGCTGGATGGTTCACCGGCGGATCTGTTCCTTTTGAGAAAGAATGTGGGTTACGTTTTCCAGAATCCGTCTTCGCAGATCATAGGTGCCACCGTGGAAGAGGATGTGGCCTTTTCGCTGGAAATATTGGGACTCGACGAGAGCGAAATGAGAAAAAGAATAAAGAAGGTCTTAGAACTGGTGGGACTCTCCGGTCTCGAAAAGGAAGACCCGCTGAACCTTTCAGGAGGTCAGAAACAGAGACTCGCGATTGCCTCGATGCTTGCTCGTGACACACATTTCCTCGCTTTAGATGAACCGGTTTCCATGCTGGATCCTCCTTCTCAGAGGGAAATATTTCAGGTGCTGGAGAGTCTCAAGAATGAAGGAAAGGGAATAATACTGGTAACACACGAACTGGAGTATCTGGATGATATAGACTTCATACTCCACATCTCGAATGGTACAATCGATTTCTGTGGAAGTTGGAAGGAATTCATGGAAAGGGAGTTCGACGATGTGGAAATTCCTTTTAAGTGGAAACTCTGGAAGAAATGTGGGAAGATAAATCTGTGGGAGGATCGATATGAGAATTCTGGTAACCAATGACGACGGGATACAGTCTAAGGGGATCATTATCCTCGCAGAGCTTCTTTCTGAGGAACACGATGTGTTCGTGGTGGCTCCCGATAAAGAGAGGAGCGCAACAGGTCACAGTATCACCATACATGTTCCGCTCTGGATAAAGAAGGTTTTCATCTCAGAGAGGGTGGTTGCGTACTCCACCACGGGAACACCCGCGGACTGTGTAAAGCTCGCTTACAACGTGATCATGGATAAAAAGGTCGATCTCATCGTGAGTGGTGTGAACAGGGGACCCAACATGGGTATGGATATTCTCTACTCTGGAACGGTCTCAGGTGCGATGGAAGGTGCCATGATGAACATTCCATCGATTGCCATATCGAGTGCGAACTACGAGAGTCCTGATTTCGAAGGGGCGGCGCGTTTTCTGATCGACTTTCTGAAAGAATTCGACCTCTCACTCCTCGATCCCTTCACCATGCTGAACATAAACGTTCCCGCTGGTGAGATAAAGGGATGGAAATTCACAAGACAGAGCAGAAGAAGGTGGAACGATTACTTCGAAGAGAGAGTCTCACCTTTTGGGGAGAAGTACTATTGGATGATGGGAGAGGTCATCGAAGACGACGATAGAGATGACGTTGACTACAAAGCTGTTAGAGAAGGGTACGTCTCCATCACTCCGATACATCCCTTCCTCACGAACGAACGGTGTCTGAAGAAGTTAAGGGAGGTGTACGATTGATGTACAGAATAAGAGTCTTTGGGGATCCTGTTTTGAGAAAGAGGGCAAAACCCGTCACGAAGTTCGACGACAACCTGGAAAAGACCATAGAGAGAATGATAGAGACAATGTATCACTACGACGGTGTGGGGCTTGCAGCGCCACAGGTTGGAATATCTCAGAGGTTCTTCGTCATGGACGTTGGAAATGGCCCGGTTGCCGTGATAAACCCTGAGATCCTTGAAATCGATCCCGAAACCGAAGTGGCAGAGGAAGGATGTCTCAGCTTTCCCGAGATCTTCGTCGAGATAGAAAGGAGCAAAAGAATAAAGGTCAGATACCAGAACACGAAGGGAGAATACGTGGAAGAGGTGCTGGAAGGTTACGCTGCAAGGGTTTTTCAGCACGAGTTCGATCATCTGAACGGAGTTTTGATCATCGATCGAATCAGTCCAGCGAAGCGCCTTTTGCTCAGAAAGAAACTCATGGATATAGCAAGAACCGTAAAGAGATGAGGAGGGAAGAGACGTGAAAAGGTGGTTGCTTTTGATTTCCTTGGTGGTGCTCTCCACTGTTGTGTTTTCGTTTTCCGCACCCGTTGATTCTCCAAGAGTTTCGGCCACCTTCGGTGAGTACAGAGGGAGTGGAAACAGAGGACCTCATTTTCACATGGGAATCGACTTTTCCACGGGATTGAAGGAAGGGGTTCCCATCTACGCTTCTGAAAGAGGTTGGCTTGTCAGGGTGGAAATAGACGAGGACGATATATATGGCTACACAGTGGTTCTGGAGCACGAGAATGGATACAGAACGCTTTACGCCCATCTGAGCAGGTTCTCGAAAAAGCTGGAAACGATAGCGAGTTCTTTGAAGCAGGAGTTTGGTAACGTGAGGATCGTTGTGAACTTTCCAGAGAGAGAAATCTGGTTCGAAAAGGGTGAAGTCGTTGGATACTCAGGAACCACCGGGGAGGCTCCAATTCCTCACGCACACTTCGAAATAAGAGACAGGAGCGAAGAAGTTTCCTACGATCCTTCGAGTTTTCTGAACCTTCCAAAACCGGTGGATGAGGATATTGTTCTGGAAAAAATAAAGATAGGAGACAGCGTGTACGATTTCGTCGCGGGAAGGACGTACCCGTTCAGTGGAAATTTCCCAGATCTCGCTATCAAAGCCTATTCAAAAGGGTTCAACAACACGTTGGGACTCAAAAGGATCACACTTCTTCTGGAAGGTGAAGAGATCTATCAGATCTCTTTTGATCAGATTCCCTGGTCCGAGTTCACGAACGTCTGGGGAGTGTACGATAGGAAGTCCGTTTCGGCTGCGTACAGATTCGAGCTCTGGTACAGGTTGTTTCCTGAAACGTTCTCCTCAATGATAAAGGTAAACAAATTACCTGAACTGGGAAAGGCTCCCGACTTTGCCAGATACACGGTCGTCCTTGAAGACATCTGGGGCATGAAAAAAGAATTTTCTTTCTATTTGCAGCGGAGGTGAAATCATGCTCTTTCTGTTTTTTGGAAAGAAAAAGAAAGACCTGAACAAAAACCCGTTTTACAAGGAAAAAGGATCCCTTGTAGTTTACATAAAATGCGACAGGTGTGGAGAAGTCTTCAGAAGTCATTTGAGAACGGGATACGATTTCATCGTGGATTATGATAACCCGGGTGTTCCTTACAAGATAGACAAGCTCTATGTGGGTTCGAAATGTCCCAACAGGATGCATCTTGTTGCAACCTTCACGTCTTCCTATAAACCTGTGGCTGTCTCTCTGGAGGGCGGAACTTTTATAACTCGAGAAGAATTCGAAGAAGCACAACAACAATGATGTAACCTTTTTTTAAAAAAGATTGTGATAAACTATCAAGGCTGTTATAAGATCAGCGAAAGGAGGATGGGAGATGAGAAGACTTTTCACCAGCGAAAGTGTAACAGAAGGGCATCCGGACAAAATCGCCGACCAGATTTCCGACGCCATACTCGACGCCATGCTCGAACAGGATCCAAGAAGCAGGGTCGCCGTTGAAACACTCGTAACGACAGGGCTTGTCATCATCGCGGGAGAGGTTACCACCAGAGCTTATGTTGAGATCCCAGACATAGCAAGAAAGACTATTCTGGAGATAGGATACACGAGGGCAAAGTACGGGTTCGACGGGGAAACCTGTGGAGTACTCACCAGCATCCACAGTCAGTCTCCCGACATAGCTATCGGTGTAGACAAGGCGCTCGAGGTCAAAACCGGAGAAGAAGTGGCCGACGAACTTGAGGCACTGGGAGCTGGTGACCAGGGAATCATGTTTGGTTACGCCACCAACGAGACCCCTGAGTACATGCCTCTTCCCATAACTCTTGCTCACAAACTTGCCTTAAGACTCGCTGAGGTTAGAAAGAACGGGACCCTTCCTTTCCTCAGACCGGACGGAAAGACGCAGGTGACCATAGAATACGAGGATGACAGACCTGTCCGTGTTGATACGGTTCTCATCTCAACCCAGCACGATCCGGATATCTCACAGGCGGATCTGAGAGAGGCGATAATAGAACACGTGATAAATCCCGTTATTCCAGAGCAATACAGAGATGAAAAAATGAAGATACTGGTGAATCCAACGGGAAGATTCGTCCTTGGAGGCCCCATGGCCGACACGGGACTCACGGGAAGAAAAATCATCGTTGACACTTACGGTGGATGGGTACCCCATGGTGGAGGTGCGTTCAGCGGAAAGGATCCCACAAAGGTTGACAGATCGGCTCACTATATGGCAAGATATGTAGCGAAGAACGTTGTGGCTGCGGGTCTTGCAGACAAGTTCCTCATACAGCTTTCTTACGCTATAGGTGTCGCGAAACCCGTTTCCATAATGATCGACACATATGGAACCGCGAAGGTAGATGAAGACAAGCTTCTCAAGGTGATCACCGAACTTTTCGATTTCAGACCGGGTGCGATCATAAAGAAACTGAATCTTTTGAGGCCTATTTACAGAAAGACAGCCGCTTACGGTCACTTTGGAAGGAACGAAGAGGAATTCACATGGGAGAAGCTTGACATGGTCGATGAGTTGAAGAGAGCTTTCAATATGTAAGGGAGGGATCAGGTAGTGCCGAATATCAAATCCGCAAAGAAAAGAGTCAGAGTTTCTGAAAAGAGAAGACTCAGAAACAAGGCTTACAAGACTTTCTTCAAGAACAGAATAAAAGAAGTTCTCAAGGCTATCGAGAACAAAGAACCAAAAGAAGTCGTTCTTGAACTCACCAGGAAAGCACAGGCTGCCATAGACAAGGCGGTTTCCAAGGGAGTCATTCACAAGAACCAGGGTGCGAGAAGAAAGGCGAGGCTTTTTGAAAAGGTTAACGAGTACCTGAAGACTCTCGAAACAAACCAGGAGTGAATTTCTTCCGTTCTTTTGGAATCTGGCCCCCTTGTGGGGCATTTCTGGTTTTAAAGGGAGGGATTGCACATGGAGGGGTTGATGGGGGATTTTTTCAGGCTGATTATTGAAAACTGGTATTTTTCTCTACCTGCTGCTCTGTTTCTCATGTTCGCCGCCAGGTACGTAGAACACATAGCTTTTGCGGTGATCGGTTTTGTCATCGGTATCAACTTCGTGTTTCCTCTTCTTTCGAATATCGAATTTCTCAAATCCTATCTTGCAAACGAGAACGTGAAGGTTATCACACTGGTGGCAACAGGTGTTTTAACTGCAGTTGTGCTCTACGTCCTGTACAGATACATAGTGTTTCTCGCTGCTCTCGTCACCGTAACTTTCGTTGCTTACTACGTTATAAACTTTCTGGTGAGTTCTTTCAATCTTCAGGGTGTTCAGTACATGAACTGGATAACGCTCGGACTTTCCGTTTTCATCGGGCTTTTAGCCGGACTGACTGCTTACCGCAAGGAAAAGGAATTCGCAAGAATCCTCTCAGTTGTGGTAGGAGCAGCGATTTTTTCGGTGCTGGTTTTGTTTTATCTTTCCGGCCTCTTTGGGGTGGAGTTCAAACCCGAGTCTCTCTTTGCTAACAAAACAATGGTCTTCTTCTACGTGTCTCTGTTTCTGCTTTTTCTGTTTCTTTCCGCGTGGTTCACTTTCAGGAAGAAGTCTTATCAAAAAACAAGTTCATAAATGTTAAAATAGTATAGAAACCAGATCTGAAAGGAGGTGTACCCCTTCGGGGGGTCGAAGATGGCGAAAAAGAAGATTCTGGTGGTTGACGACGACCCGGCGATTCTCGAGCTGGTAGGATACAACCTTTCCAAGGAAGGATACGAGGTGATCAAGGCTTACGACGGCGAAGAAGCGCTTAAACTTGCCAACGACGAAGATGTGGACATGTTCATAGTGGATATCATGCTTCCTGGAATCGATGGTTTCGAGCTGGTCAGGAAGATCAGGGCCATAGAAAAATACAAGAACACTCCCGTGATCTTCCTGAGTGCGAAGGGAGAGGAGTTCGACAAGGTGCTTGGACTGGAGCTCGGTGCGGACGACTACATCACCAAACCGTTCAGTGTGAGAGAGCTCCTTGCGAGGGTGAAGGCTATATTCAGAAGACTTTCCGCCGCAACTCAGAGCAAGGAAGAAAGGCCTAAGAAGATCATAGCCAGGGATCTTGAAATCGATGTGGAAAAGTACGAAGTGAAAGTGAGGGGGAAAAAGGTGAACCTCACTCCTCTCGAATTCGAATTGCTCAGGTTCCTCGCGGAGAACGAAGGAAAGGTTTTCAGCAGGGATGTGCTTCTGGACAAGCTCTGGGGATACGATTACTATGGAGACACAAGAACGGTGGACGTTCACATAAGAAGGCTGAGAACGAAGATAGAAGAAGATCCTTCGAATCCGAAATACATAATCACTGTGAGAGGAAAGGGATACAAATTCAGAGATCCCGGAAAGGAAGACTGATCCATGAGTGTATTCCTGCTCGTCACAGTAGCCGCTCTATTCGTTCTGCTCTTTCTGGTGTTCAGGAAACGCCTCTCTGAGTACAAAATTCTCATCGAAAAGCTGTCAGACATGCTGGGGGAAAAGGATGTTCCCCCGCTTTATCTTTTCGAGAGACTGAAAAAATACGTGGACAATCTGAAAGAAACAATTTCCCGTGTTGAAGTGAGTAGAGACAACTTTCTTACGATTTTGAATAGTCTCAGTGAACCCATATTCATTCTGGATCGAGAGGGAAAGATCACGTTTTTGAACGAAATTGCTCGTGAACTCGTACAGGACAGGATCAACCCCGAGGGAAGGCCATATTATGAAATTTTTGAAGACTACTACATAAGCGAAATGGTGGAAGAGACCATTAAGAGTGAAGAGCCACAGGAAGGAACTCTTGTTACCTACGTTGGTAACGAGAAGAAATATTTCCACGTGAAGGTAATACCTGTCGAACTGAAAAGTGGTGATAAGATCTTTGTCATTCTCTTCCACGATGTTACTAAAGAAAGAAAGCTCGATGAGATGAGAAGGGAATTCATAGCAACAGTTTCACACGAACTTAGAACCCCTCTCACTTCCATCCACGGTTATGCGGAGACGCTCCTTGAAGATGATCTGGAGAACAAAGAGCTGGTTAAGAGATTTCTGAAAATCATAGAAGAAGAATCTGCCCGTATGACACGTCTCATCAACGATCTTCTCGATCTCGAGAAAATGGAAGAAAGTGAAGTCAATTTTGAAATGAAAGATGTGGATCTGTGTGAAGTGATGGAATACGTTTACAAAATCATCCAGCCTATAGCCGAAGAAAATGAAGTGGACCTCGTTGTTGAGTGTGAGGATGTTGTGGTCAGGGGAAACAAAGAAAGGCTGATCCAGATGCTCCTGAATCTCGTGGACAACGCTGTCAAGTACACATCTTTGAAGGAAAAGGGAGAGAAAAAGGTCTGGGTGAGGGCCTACGATACACCGGACTGGGTGGTCTTGGAGGTAGAAGACACGGGACCTGGAATACCCAAAGAAGCCCAGAGTAGAATCTTTGAAAAGTTCTACAGGGTGGATAAAGCGCGTTCCAGAAAGATGGGTGGAACAGGCTTGGGTCTCACGATAGTGAAAACGATCGTCGACAAACACGGAGGAAGGATAGAGGTTGAGAGTGAAATCAACCAGGGAACAGTAATGAGAGTGCTCCTACCGAAAAGAAGGTGAAAGAGTGAGAGCTTACGATGTGATACTCAAGAAGAGAAACGGGGAAAAACTTTCGAGAGAAGAGATAGAGTTCATGGTTGGTGGATATGTAAAAGGAGAGATTCCGGACTACCAGATGGCCGCTTTTTTGATGGCTGTTTATTTTCGCCACCTCGACGAAGAGGAAACTTACTATTTCACGGAGACGATGATGAGATCAGGAGAGGTGCTCGATCTGTCGGAAATACCGGGACCGAAGGTAGACAAACACTCGACTGGGGGAGTTGGTGACAAAACAACCCTGGTCGTGGCGCCTCTTGTGGCTTCCGCTGGGGTACCTGTTGCCAAGATGTCTGGAAGGGCCCTGGGTCACACAGGAGGAACCATCGACAAACTGGAGTCGATCCCTGGATTTCGAACAGAACTTTCTCTCGAAGAATTCATTGATAACGTTAAAAAGTATGGAATAGCGATCGTGGGTCAAACAGGGAATCTTGTTCCCGCCGACAAAAAGATATACGCACTTCGTGACGCGACAGCAACCGTCGACGAAATTTCTCTGATCGCCTCCAGTATCATGAGTAAAAAACTCGCCGGTGGGAGCGATGCTTTTGTTCTGGACGTGAAGTTCGGAACAGGCGCCTTCATGAAAGGGTTCGAAGACGCAAGAAAACTTGCCCTTCTCATGCTTAAAATAGCCCAGCAACATGGGAAGAAAGCGGCTGCCGTCCTCTCAAATATGGATCAACCCCTGGGAAGCGCTGTTGGAAATTCTTTGGAAGTGATAGAGGCGATAGAAACCTTGAAAGGAAACGGTCCCGAGGATTTGAAGGATCTGTCGATTACTCTGGGCGCTCTCATGCTGGAACTCGCTGGAGTAGCAGATTTTGACGATGGAAAGAAGATCTTGCAGACAAAACTCGAGACCGGAGAAGCCTTGGAAAAGTTTCGAATCCTCGTTAAAGCTCAGGGTGGAGACGAAAGAGTGGTGGACGACCCGTGGAAAGTGCTCCCGGTTGCAGAACAGGTGGTGGAATTCTCTGCAGAGAGAGAAGGCTATGTTTCAAAGATAGACGCGGAGAAAGTAGGTATCGCATCGATGGTGCTCGGAGCAGGAAGGAAGAAGAAAGAAGATCGAATCGATCACAGAGTTGGAATCATCGTTGAAAAGAAGATAGGCGACTCTGTGAAAAAGGGAGAGACGATAGCGAAACTCTTCGTGTCAGACAGAAGTGATGTTGAGAATGCTTTGAGGCTTCTGAAAGAAGCGTATGTGATCTCTGATTCTCCTTCAAAGCCACCCAGAGTCGTCGAAGAGGTGATCAAATGAAGCAAATAGTTCTGGTTCTTTTGATCTTCGCAGGTGTCGCTTTCGGTTCCTACCTGATCAGTGGTGGGAAGGCTTTTCCGTTGAGAACTGTCTTCAATGAAGGGATTTATTATGTGTGCGCTGAGGACCTCGCACCCGCCGGTGTTGGTTACATACATTCGAACGGTTACCACTACATCGTCTATGACAATCACGTACTCTTCATAAAAGAGCATGAGACGATTTTTGATTTTGTGGAAAAACTCTCCCCTCCGTTCTTCGTGAATGGTCTTCTTTTCGTACCCATCGATGCCTTAAAAAAGGTGATGGAGGGTTATCAGGTGTACACGAAAGGCGAAAAGGTTCTGATCTACGATTCCCTTCCGATCGTGCTTTCGGCGACGAAGGAAAAAAATGGAGTTACGATAACATACACGGGAACGATCGTGCCGGATATGGTGAGTGTAGAAAAAAGCATGGGAAGAGTCAGGATAAATCTATCTCCCGTTGTGTTGAGTCTTCCAAATGTTTCTGAAGGCGTAAAGGTTGAACTTGAGAAAAATGGTCTTTCGTTCGTTGTAGATGCGGGAAATTTTTATCCAGATGTTGAATACTCCATCGAAGGTGGAAAATTGTTTTTCCGGTTTCTCCTCGTCGAAGGTTTCTTTGGAAGACTGGAGGTTGCAGATGGAGTTGTCTTTGAAAGGAAAATCGAAGATTTCGGCGAAGGTGAGAAGACAGTTGTCAACTATCTCATAATGGACCCAGAGAAGGTAACGATAAAACCGGTTGTGTCGGGAAACGGTTTTGGGACCATCGAGCGACTCGATGAAATGGTGAAAAGAGTGGAAGGCATCGCCGGAATAAACGGCAACTATTTCGACCCGGTCACAAAATTTCCCATCGGTCTTGTTGTGATAGATGGGAAGCCGTATTCTGCCATGTTCGGTGGAAGGCCAGTTTTTGCTATCACCGAGGACAACAGAGTGTTCATCGGAAGAATAATAGTGGATGTCACACTCATGATGAGGGATGTCCTCTTTCTCGTGAAGGGAATAAACACCCTCGGAGAAGGTGAAGTCCTCGTTTACACGAGAGAGTTCTCCAAGGAAATACCAGAAAAAGACGACAGAATCTATTTTGTGGTGAAGGACAGTAAAGTATCACAGATCGGATACAAAAGCCGTGCTGAAGATTCTGAGTATGTCGTTTCTATCAGCAAGAAATACGAGAAATACCTCTCCGATCTCAAAGAAGGAGATGGAGCGTATCTTTCTCTTCAGCCCAACATTCCGCTGCGTATAAAGCAGGCTGTTGAAGGAGGACCTCTTCTCATTCAAAACGGTGCTCCGATTCCAGATGCTTGGGAAGAGAAGGCAAGGTATGGTGGGGGAATAGCGTACGCGAAGGCTCCAAGGACGGTTATTGCCACAAAAGATGGAAAGCTTTGGTTTATCGTCTTCGAAGGTTATAATCATATAACGAGGGGATTGACTTACGATGAACTCGTGGACTTTCTCATCTCCAGGGGATTCGAAGACGCCATGTGTGTGGACGGGGGAAGCTCTTCCGTAATGGCAGTGGCTGGCAGTCTTTTTGGCAGGACGGAGAACAGCACGGCCGCGATACCTGTGGGAATCGTAGTCTGGGAGAAAAAGAAGACGGAGGTGGGTGAGTGATGGGAGGACTTCAGAATGTGCGTTCGGTTGCTTTGATAGGGCACAACGGATCAGGTAAATCGCTTCTTCTCGCACAGCTTCTTTACAGATCAGGTTTGCTTGACAGGGCAGACACAAAGTACGTGGATTACGATCCTGTTGAGGAGGAGAAAGGGGCCAGTTTCTCCTCACACGTGGCGTCTCTTGAATGGAAAGGTAAAAAGTTGTATTTGATAGATACCCCTGGATTCTCAGACTTCATATCGGAAGTTATAAACGGAATTTTCGTTTCTGAGAACATCATCTCCGTGGTGAACGCCGTTGCCGGTGTAGAGATACAGACCGAAAGGACATGGAACATAGCAGACGAGATGAAAAAACCCATCATGGTTTTCGTCAACCAGATGGATAAAGAGAGGGCCAATTTCGAGAATGTGATAGCCGAACTGAAAGAGAGGTTCTCCAGGAAGATCGTCCCGGTAGTTGTTCCAATCGGTGCGGCCGAGAATTTTGAGGGTGTCGTGGATCTTCTGAAGAAAAAGGCCTACAGGTACAATGGAGATAAAGTTCAGGAAGAGGACATGCCGGAGAACTTCAACGATGTGAGATCAGAGATACTCGAAGATATCGTGGAACAGGATGAAGAGCTGATGATGAGATACCTCGATGGTGAAGAGATCGGATACGATGAACTCATGCGGGTACTCAGAGAAGGTTACAAAAAAGGAGAAATCGTGCCTGTGCTTTCTGGATCCGCGTTGAAAGGAATAGGATTGGATGTTCTCCTTGATTATCTGGGAGACATAGGTTCTTCACCCGAGGAAGCACCTTCGTACAAGGCACTCCTGGAAGATGGAACGGAGATAGAAATGAAATTCTCCGAAGAAGAGCCGTTCTGCGCTTACATTTTCAAATCCGTGGTTGACCAGTTTGTTGGAAGGATCACCTTTGCTAAGGTTATCGCAGGAGTTCTCAAAGCCGGTGATACCGTTGTGAACGTTCAAAAGGATGTCTCGGAAAAATTAGGACACATTTATACCCCGATTCTCAAGCAACAGAAGGAAGTGGAATCTGTTGGCCCCGGCGAGATCGTCGTTCTTCTGAAACTCAAGGAAGGTGCCGTTGGAGAAACACTTGCGCACAGAGACAGAAGAGTGAGGGTGGTACCTCCTGCCTTTCCAGAACCCATGTTCTCCAGGTCTGTTCATCCAAAGACGAAGTCCGATATCGACAAGATCAGCAATGGACTTTCAAGACTTTCAGATTCCGACCCAACGTTCGTGTGGGAGTACGATCCCGAAACAGGAGAAACCGTCGTTTCTGGTCTTGGTGCGATGCACCTTGATGTCATGATAGAGAGATTGAAGAAGATCTTCGGTGTCGATGTGGAGGTTGGAAAACCGAAGATCGCCTACAGAGAGACGATAACAACAACCGCCGTTGCTGAGCATAAGCACAAGAAACAAACGGGTGGACACGGTCAGTACGGTCATGTGAAGATACAGCTGGAGCCTCTTCCGAGGGGACAAGGATACGAATTCGTTGACAGGATAGTTGGAGGAGTGATCCCGAGGAATTTCATACCATCCGTTGATAAAGGTATCAGAGAGGCCATGAAGAAAGGAGTTCTGGCAGGATATCCTGTAACAGATGTCAGAGTCATACTCTTTGACGGTTCTTACCACGAAGTGGATTCCTCGGACATTTCGTTTCAGATAGCTGCCATTCAGGCCTTCAAAAAAGGAATGGAAGCGGCAAGACCCGTCATTCTGGAACCAATAATGGAGGTTGATGTCTTCGTCCCGGAAGAGAACGCGGGAGACGTGATGGGAGAAATCTCCAGTAGAAGAGGAAGGCCCCTTGGAATGGAACCATCTGGAAAAGGCATGGTGAAGGTGAAAGCAGAGGTTCCACTCGCCGAGATGCTTGACTTCTCCAGCAAACTTTCTTCCATCACGAGCGGTCGAGGATACTTCACGATGAGGTTCCAGAGGTACGAAATAGTGCCTCCAAACATACAAGAGAAGATCATTGAAGAGAGAAGAAGAGAGATGCAGGAACAGGAGAAGTGAGATGAACTTCAAAAGACTGATAATATACGAAGCCTTTGCACGTGCTTATCCAGGAGAAAAAGGAAAGAAGTTCGATTCCCTCATGAAAGATCTTGAAAGACTCAAAGGAATGGGCATCAACACAGTGTGGTTGATGCCCATTCATCCTACTGGAGTGGTGGAAAGAAAAGGTACTCTGGGATCCCCTTACGCCATACGCGATTACTACGAGATAGATCCACTCATAGGAACGAAAGATGGCTTCAAAAGGTTCGTGAAGAGAGCTCACGAATTGAACATGTACGTTTTGATGGACATGGTCCTGAACCACGCGGCAGCTGACAACGTCTTAGTCAAAGAACACCCTGAGTGGTTTCTCAGGGATGAAAATGGAAATCCCACAAGGAAAGTGCCAGACTGGACGGATATAGTCGATTTCGACTATTCGAATGGAGAACTGAGGAAGTACATGATCAACATGATGAAGTACTGGGTTGAAGAGTTTGACATCGATGGATTCAGGTGCGATGTGGCAGGGCTTGTTCCACTGGACTTCTGGCTGCAGGTAAGGAAAGAACTCGACCCCCTGAAGAGACTCATATGGCTTTCTGAAACACACGATCCCTACATGTACCAGGCTTTCGATATCACCTACGACTACGATGGCTACTACAAGTTCAGGGATTTCATTGAGGGAAAAGGTAGCTTGAGGGAGTACGTGGATTTCTTGAGGATGCAGGATCACATGTATCCCAGAGGTTACATAAAGATGAGATTTCTGGAGAATCACGACCAACCGAGGATCGCGAAATTCATCGAAGAAGATTCGTTGATCCAATGGATAGCGTTTCTTTTCACCTTCAAAGGGGTTCCTCTCGTTCACAACGGACAGGAGTACGGTCTCAAGGAGGACGTGGACATATTCAACGAATACACGTTACCGTTTCCTATGGAAGAGAACAGGATCTCAATTCTTCACAGAAAACTTGCCCATTACAGATACGGAACTGGTGTTTTCACCGAAGGAGAGATGCTTTTTGTGAAAAACGATCAACCAGAGAAGGTGATATCTTATCTCTGGAGATACGAAAACAGATACATTCTCTGTGTATTGAATCCTCTTCTTGAAAGCACAAAGGTAACTCTGGATTTCTCGGGTATTTGGGAGAGTGCGTGTATCCATTCGAAGAACGTGTTCAACGATGAGATTGTTCGAGTTCCCGTGAAAAATTCCCGCGCGACTGTTGAGGTAGGGAAAGAACCTCTGATACTCTCTTTCGTGCTCTACTGAGAGCGGGTGGTAGAATGAGTGTAGGTGTTGTGAGTCTGAGAGTGAGACTCTTCGGTGTGAGATCTTTGAAAGAAAAAAGAGGAATCCTGAAGAGACTGATGAACGATTTGAGGAAAAAGTACAACATCTCCATCTCTGAAGTGGGAGCGCACGATTCGAAAAGTTTCTTTGAGATAGGAATCGCCATGGTGAACACTGACAGAGCCGTTATTGAGAGAGTCTTCGATTCGATCATCGATTATCTGGATCTTTATCCGGGAATGGAAGTGGAAGAGATCGAAAGAGAGGTGTGGTGAATGGTCGTGATAACGAACGAGCTTGAAAGCATCATGGAAAGGCTTCTTTCGAGAAAAAGGATCAATCACGTGCGATCGGTGGTGGAATTTTCAAGAAAACTGGGAGAAATGTACGGTGCGGACTTAAATAAAATAGAACTGGCGGCTCTCTCCCACGATCTCTTCAGAGACGTGCCACCAAGGAAGCTTTTGAAAATGGCCCGGGCTTATGGTCTGAAGATTTCAGAGCTGGAAAGGACACACCCCGTTCTTCTGCATGGAAAAGTGGCAGCGGAATTCTTGAAAAGGCGTTTCAATGTAGAAGACGAAGAAGTTCTCAACGCGGTAGCCTATCACACCTCAGGACACGTGAGTTTCGGAACCGTGGGGCAGATTCTGTTCATAGCCGATTCCCTGGAGTTCACACGTGACTTTCCAGGGGTGAATGAACTTCGAAGGATCGCTTTCAGGAACCTGGAGGAAGGATTCTTTCAGGTTTTGAAAAACAAGATTTTTTATGCGGTTGGGAAGAACTATCTGTTGATCCCGGAGACTGTCGAACTGTGGAACAGCATTCTTATGAAAAGAGGAGGGCTAATCGATGAAGAAGTCGAGTAAGATCGTACTGGCAGTTGTGCTGATCGCTGTTGCTCTCGCCGCTGTTTTGTTCCTTTACTACAGATCGTTTCTCACCTCTCCAGATTACAAAGCAGCGGAGGTTCACTATCTTTTCAGAGTGGGAGACAATAGCTACTTTGTGAGAATAGACGATTCGAAGAGGATGGTCTTCGTCGTTTCTTTCCCAAGTGAATCTTTTGACCCAGAAAGAAGAGAGGCGATCATCTCTGAAAGGCCTCTGAGCGATCTCGAGAAGATGGAGACCCTCTTGGATATAAAGGCCGAAAGAGCCTTCTACTCCGTTATGTCCGAGGAGGAATTTCTAAAACTCTGCCAGGATCTTCTTGGAAAGCAGTGTGAGAGTTTTCCGGACTTCGTTAAAGAGTTCTCTAAAAGAAAGCTGAAGTTCTTCGACTTCATTTTCGTTGGAAGCTGGTTGAAGAAATTCGGTTTCAACAACCTGAACAGGTTCTCTCTCTACAAGTTCTTTGAGAAGATCTCGAACTACGCCATCGACGTTTTCGAAGCACCAACGGTGACGGAAAAGCCCATTGTGATAGAAGTTCAGGGCAAGAAGTACGAGAGACTGTATCTGGACTCGGAGAAACTCAAAGCCATCTCCGAGGAGATGAAAAGGTGAGGATAGACCCCCTCGGTGGAGAGTCCTTGAAGAATCAGGAAGTGAAGGGGAAAAAATCTGGAAAGGCTTCTAAAGTTGGTGAATCGAAAAAAAAGGAGTTTTTCGATATCCTGGAAGACGTGAAAGAAGATCACTTCGAAAAACTCCTTGAAGAAGCCGTGGAAGAAGTGGTCGATTCAGGAAACGAGCTCGTACGTTCTCCCACTCCTTCCAACTTGAAAAGATACAAGAACGCTATAAAGGAGTTCCTGAAACTCATAGAAAAGAAAATCTACAAACTTGCTGGGAGTTTCGATATGAACAGCGGCCGCGCAAGGCTTCACGTGGTGGTCGAAGAGGTGAACGAAAAACTGGTGGATCTCACGGAGAAGATCATGAAAAACGAATGGCAGACAATAAATCTGGCTGCCAAAATAGAAGAGATAAACGGACTGATCCTCAACCTCTACCGCTGAATCTCGAGTGAGAGATCCACGAACACCTCCTGAAATGTCAGCCTGCTCGTGGAGATCACATCTACAGTTTCGAAGTCATAGAGAGAAACATTTTCTTCTGTGATGCCACCTGACACTTCCACGATCGCGTGGGGATTGATCTCTTTTATTCTCCTGGATATCTCTTTCACTTCTTCGGGGGAGAGATTGTCCAGCATGACGATATCCGCTCCAGCTTCAACCGCTTTCAGTGCATCTTCCAGGTTCTCCACTTCGACTTCTATTTTTGTGGTGAAGGGTATTATCTTTCTGACCTCTTGAACAGCCCGTTCGATACAACCGTATATCTTCAGGTGGTTGTCTTTTATCATCGCACACCCGCTCAGGTCGAACCTGTGAGGATCTCCTCCACCGTGTACCACAGCGATCTTTTGAAGAATTCCCAGACCAAGCAGTGTCTTCCTTGTCGCTGCTATTTTTGCGTGTTTGAGTTTTTCGGTGAATCTTCTGGTTGTTGTGGCCACAGAAAACATTACAGAGAGAACGTTGAGGAGAGTTCTCTCCACGACCAAAAGCCTGTAGGCGTTGCCTTCTATTTCTCCTATCACCCCGGTTTTTTCCAGGCGCTCTCCATCCTTCACATGAAACTTTGAAAACAGTCCCACTTTCTCCAGGAACATTTGAGAAATTTCTATGCCAGAAGCCACCACGTTTTCTGTTTTCAAAAGAAGATAAGCGCTGGCAGTTGTGTTTCGAAGCGGAAATGAAGCAAAATCGATTTTCCCCTCGTCTTCTTTGACAAAATTCATCAAAAGGTCGAGGATTTTCTCCATCGTATCACCCCATGAGTTCGAACATTTGAAGGATCGGTTTTTTCGCCTTTTCAATCACTTCTTCCGGGAGAGTCACCTCGAACAATTCGGTTTGCAAAGCATGGAGAGCGTTTTCCAGTGTGTTTTTCTTCATGTTTACACACACTGCCATCTCGAGCGGTACGAATTCTCTGTCAGGAAATTTTTTCTTCAGTTTGTGGATCATCCCTATCTCTGTTCCAACCACAAAGATCCTGGAAGGGTCTTTCTCCGGGATCTTTTCCATCTGGCCTGTGCTTCCCACGTAATCGGCTTTGTCTCTCACTGTTTTCGGACACTCTGGATGAACTACTATTTTGGCATCCGGATATTTTTTCCTTGCAACATCGACGGATTCAACGTTGAACTGATGAACTGGGCAATGACCGTTTTCAGGTATCGTGATGATCTTCTTTCCTGTTTTTTCTGAGACATACTCTCCAAGGTTTCTATCTGGACCAAAGATGACCACATTGGAATCCAGCTTTTTTACAACTTCCACGGCGTTGGCAGACGTACAGATAACGTCGGCGAGCGTTTTACATTCGGACGTACTGTTTACGTAGAGAACCACCGGCGCATCTGGAAATTTTTCTCTGTACTCTCTGATGGTCTCCGGTGTTAGACGATTTGCCATGGGACAGGTTGCGCTTCTGTCAGGAACGATCACTTTTTTGTCAGGATTCAGTATTTTGACCAGTTCCGCCATGAAATCGACCCCAAGAAACAGAATTTTCTTTTCTGAGAGCTCCATTGCCTTCCTTGCAAGCTGGAGAGAATCACCGACAAAATCGGCTATGTCCTGGAGCTCTGGAATTTGATAGTTGTGTGCGAGGATGATGTAGCCTTTTTTCCTCTTCAACTTGAGAATTTCATCCACCATGCTTTTTCCTCCTCATCCGAATACGATTTTTGATTCAAGGTTTTTCAGGGTTCTAAGAATCGAATAGACTGTTAGCATACTTGTTTTTGGATTCTCTGGAGATGGTATGTTCTCTATTTTGAACTCGTAGTTTCCAATGGTAGAGGAGATTCTTACGATGTGAACGTTGTGATTCGTGGCTGGATCTGCCATTATTGTTACCTTTACCTTTTCAAATCCCACCACAAGGCCGATGGTTGACGCTACGTTGATGTTTCTTGGGAAAAGCCTTGAAGCTTCCTCGACGTTTCCTTCGAACACGACTGTTTTGCCTTTCAAATCCAGGTCGAGACTCTTTGGAGGTTTTATCGTTTCTATGTGGACGTTTTCGACAAAGTCTTTGATGGAAGAAAGAACATCGAGACCACCAATGGCACCGGATGGGAAGAAGACCCTGGCTGGTGAATTTTTTAACTCGTTGAAGAACTTCTCTCTGAAGACTTTGTCTGCAAAAGCACTGGTGCTAATTACGATGTAGTTCACAGGATTCTTCAGAATCTGAAGTGAGTATTCTTTCACAGCTTCTGGAGAAGCGCATTCAACAATCGCGTCAACGTTTGAAGGAATCTGGAATTCATCTAAACGAATAACTCCCGGGATGTCTTTTGGGACTCTGTCGTAAACATAAACATTCTCGAAATTTCCCAGTTCCACGAGTTTTTTCCCGATGTTTCCCATTCCGATGATCAGAGCCGTCATGCTCAACACCCCCAGAAATAAGTTTACACCTGCTGTAAACAAAAGACAAGTCGTTTTGATCAAAAGTCGTTGTAATATTAGTGTAAAAAATATTAATACATAAAAATATTGTTTTATTCATACAAACCAAGATAGTTCCAATCGTTCACAAAGTGGGTGTTGTATGTATTTAGCATCAGAAGGTCGATACAGAGTATGCAATTACCGGTAACGAAAAAATT